>DASYCG010000162.1:0-30567 GCA_036500325.1 Herbaspirillum sp.
GCTTGCCGGATTTGCAGTTTTTCTTTGTCGATCAGCAGATCGAGGTCGGCGCTGAGCGTGGGGTCGTTAAGCGACAACAGAACCTGTTGCGTATCGCCGCGCAGCTTGACGGTCAGCGGGCCGTGCAACCTGGTCGGCCGCATTGCGCCATGCAATGCGCGCAGATTCAGGGCGGCAATCGCGAGATCGAATTCGCCGTTGTTGTCGCCTGTCCCGCCGATTTGATATGCGCCCTGGCCGTCGATGCTGCCGCCATCCGGCAGTTTGATCGACAGATGGTTTAATTGCTGCCGGGCTGCGCTCAGTGTGACATCGGCATCGATCGCTTGCAGCGGCAAGCGGTCCTGGTCGATCCTGCCGGGGATGGCGTTGGTGGCGCTGACGGTGCCGGTTACGGTGAACGGGGCGGTGGGGGATGTCGAAGCCGATGCCGGTGTTGCTGCCGGCTGCAGATCGGCGCGCAAGGTGATGTCTGCCTGCGGAGCGCCGGCATTAAAAGTCTTCGGATTGATATGCGCCAGATTGATTTTGGCGCGTTGCAGGGGAACGGCGTCGAATGGCGCCGCATCGATTTGCGCATCCCCGTTGAGTTTGTCGCCGCTGGCGTTGAGCGCCAGATTGAGCTTTTGCAGCGATCCGCTCAATCTGGCGTCGATCTGATAATGCTCTTGTCCGTAAGCGCCGCTCAGCGCAAGGCCGCCGCTCAGGACGAATGGGCGCAGGCCGGAAAGATGCAGTTGCGCGTTGGCGTCGCCATAAGCGGTTTGCAGGCTGTCGATGGTCAGGTTATGGTGCTCGCCGTCGGAGCTGCCATGCAATTTCAGGTGGGCGATGTCGTTGTCCGCAGTGCCTTCCCGGATCGATAGTTTCTGCAAGCTCAGATCGTTCAGGTCGATGGCGATCGGCAAGCGCAGGTCTTGCGGCAGAAGCGCAGGTTCGGATGGGGTCGGTTGCAGGCGCAGATCGACGTCGCCGATGTGCAGATAGTCGACGCTGAGCTTGCGCGCGCCGATGGCGAAGCGCCAGCGGCCATCGAGGTCCGTGATGCTGAAATCGGTGCTGCTGTCCCGGTAATGTATATCGCGCATTTGCACACCATGCGCCACGCTGCCGCCGATATATTGCCCGCTTAGACGTCCTTGCATCAGCCACACCGCAGTGCGCCACAGTGCAAAGCTGCCGCGCTCGGATTGGATTGCGTAGATGGAAATCGCGGAAATCGCCGCCAATAAAAGAATCAAAGCGAGCAATGCGCCGAATAGCCGAACGGCGATTTTCCCGCGACGGCGGTTCCGGCCGGCAGTTTGTGCGTCGTCTTGTGGTGGCTGGGTATCTGGCATGGGCAGTTTCAGATAGCGTGTTTAAAACGCGATACCCAGCGAGATATGCGGACGGAATTGCTTGGCCTGCACGCCGTAAGCCAGATCGGCGTTGATTACGCCGACCGGGCTGCGATAGCGCACGCCGACGCCGGTGCCTGTAAAAAATTGTTTGTCGCGCCAATTGTCGGCGGCGGTGCCGACGTCGTAAAACACGGCGCCGCCCCATTGCTGCGTGTACCAGTGCTGATATTCGGCGCTGGCGGTGAACAGATATTTATCCGGATAGACAGTGCCGTCTTTTTCGTTGCCGATACTTTGATAATCGTAGCCGCGCACCGAATCGCTGCCACCGGCCCGGAACAGCAACGAGGCCGGTACTTCCGAGCTGCTGCCCTTGGTGAACACAGCGCCGCCCTCGGTCCGGAAAATCATGACATCGCGTTTGCCGACCGGCAGGTAAAGACGATAGCGGGCGTTGATACGGGTGAAAGTCTGATCGGTCAGCAGCCCTTTCAAGGCCGCGCCGACCTGCAGCGACAGCAAATGGCCGCGGCGCGGAAAGATCAGATCGTCGACATCGCGCCGGGCCCAGGAAAAGCCGGGAACCAGTGCATGGTGCGTTCCCGGCGCAGTCACGGTATCGGGCGGCAATACGGCGCCGTTTTCCTGTTGCAGTTGATCCGAGTAATAGTCCAGCGTGTAGGCGGTGTCGTAGAACTCACGCGAACGCGCGCGTTTCAGGCCGACCCTGAAACTGCGCAGATCGACGCCTTCCAGCGTGGTGCGGTCTTGCGAAGTATTGACGCTGTTGACGAAGCCTTTGCTGTCGGGCGGCATGCCCAGTTCCAGCATGCCGTACTGGCGTTGCTGTTCCAGCTTGATCTGGCTGTCGAAGGTCCAGGCGCGATTGAATACGTTGTAATGCGAATAGCGGCCTTCCACTTGTGCGCCGGTATCGGTCGAGTAGCCGACGCCGGTACGAATGCGCTGCGCCGGAAATTCGCTGACCTGCACCTTTACCGGCGCCATATCGGCGTGCGCGGGATCGTCATCGATGCCGACGATGGCGTTGCTGAAATAGGGCGTGTTCTGGATTTGGCGCTGCAAGGCCAGCAGGCGCTCGGCGCTGTAAGGCTCGCCGACGGACAGCGGATTGACGTTGCGGATAATCTGCGCCGGATAGCGCTTGGTGCCGCTGATTTGCAGCTCTCCCAGCGTGAAGGCGGGGCCGCTGTCGTAGTTGGCGGACAACTGCGCTTCGTGCTGATCGGCTTCGATGCGCGCCTGCGAATCGCTCAGGCGGGCGGCGGCATAGCGGGTTTTTTGCAGGATTTGCAGACCCTGGTCTTTGGCGGCATCCCAGTCTTCCTGACGAAATGCCTGCCCGGACGTCAGCGACCAGGAAGAGCGGAGCGTGGCGATGCGTTGCGGGTCTTCGGTGGCTACCGCGCCGCCGACATCGATATCGACCGAGGAGACGGTGGTGCGCTGGCCGGGGTCGACTTTCATTTTGACAACTTTGAGATGGCCGTCGTCTCGTACTGTAATGGAGGTGACAGGCGAGAAATAGCCTTCGGTCGACGTCAGTTCGCTGACTTGGCCGGCAGCCGTTGCCAGCATGAATTTAAGTTGATCTTCGCTGATGTCGTCGCGCGATTGGTAGCGCGCCAGATCGAGATAGGTTTCCAGAATTTTGCGCAAGGGCGCGGGGGCATCGATCTCGATTCGGTAAAAAGGCGGCGCGGCAAGGGCCGCAGTGCCGACCATCGTCGCACAGAGCAATATCAGCAGCGCGATCAGCCTGCGTGCAAAAAGATGGAGACGGTTGGCAATTTCGATCGGCTTGTGCTCCAGGGTTTATGTGATTTGCTGCGTGTTTTGCTAGCTGCATTGCTGCCTGCCCTGCCGGGTCGCTCTGCCGGCTTATTCTGCTTCGTCTATCCAGGCAGCTTGAATCGCCTCGAGGATTTTTTCACCCGAGCGATTCGGATCGTCGTCGAAACCCGGAAGTTCCATTACCCATTTATGCAGATCGGTAAAACGGATGGTTTTCGGATCGATGTCCGGATGTTTATCGTACAGATCTTCTGCGATTTTCTGTGTATCGGTCCATTTCATGGCGCGCCCGCTTTCGTTCGGTTTAATCTGAGGTGTTTAGTGGTTTTCGCTGACCTGATTGATCGTGTACTTCGGAATTTCGATGACCAGATCTTCATCTTCCAGTATGACCTGACAGGAGAGGCGGGAGTTCGCTTCCAGGCCCCAGGCTTTGTCGAGCAGATCTTCTTCGGTTTCGGTGGCTTCGTTAAGTGCGTTGTATCCTTCGCGCACGATCACGTGGCAAGTGGTGCAGGCGCAAGATTTCTCGCAGGCATGTTCGATCTCGACGTGACTGTTAAGCAGTGCATCGCACAGCGAAACGCCGGCTTGCGCTTCGATGACGGCGCCGTCCGGGCACAGAGTGGGGTGGGGTAGAACAACAATTTGTGGCATTGGGGCTTACCTATGAAAGTCGGATCGCATTAAGGTAATGCGATCAGTTGCCGATTTCGGCCAATTTTTTACCGGTCAACGCTTCATGCACGCTGCGGTCCATGCGGCGTGCCGCGAATTCCTCGGTGCCTTGCGCCAGCGCGTCGACCGCCGCTTTGATCGCCTGCTGATCGTCGCTGCTGATCTGCGAGCGTACCGCATCGATCAATTGCACGATTGCGGCGCGTTCGTCTTCGCTGAGCAATGCGCTGTCGACATCCAGCGCCGATTGCGTTGCCAGCACGATGCGTTCGGCATCGACCTGTTCTTCACGCAACGCGCGCGCGCGCATATCGGCATCGGCCGATTGGAACGAATCCTGCAGCATGCGGGCAACTTCATCGTCGCCCAGGCCGTAGGACGGTTTGACATTGATGGAGGCTTCAACGCCGGTCGTCACTTCACGCGCCGAGACCGACAGCAATCCGTCCGCATCGACCTGATAAGTGACGCGTATTCTGGCGGCGCCGGCAGCCATTGGCGGGATGCCGCGCAATTCGAAGCGCGCCAGTGCGCGGCAATCGCTGACCAGTTCGCGTTCGCCTTGCACGACTTGAATCGCCATTGCGGTCTGGCCGTCTTTGAATGTCGTGAATTCTTGTGCGCGGGCGCAAGGAATGGTGCTGTTGCGCGGGATGACTTTTTCCGCCAGTCCGCCCATGGTCTCGATGCCGAGCGATAACGGAATCACGTCGAGCAACAGCCAATCGTCGCCGGGGGCCCGGTTGCCTGCCAATAAATTAGCCTGCACGGCGGCGCCGAGCGCCACCACTTTGTCCGGATCGATATTGGCCAGCGGCGTGGTCTGGAAGAAATCGCCGACTGCCTTGCGAATGTGCGGCATCCGCGTGGCGCCGCCGACCAGTACCACGCCATCGATATCGTCGATCGTCAGATCGGCATCGCGCAGGGCTTTTTTGGATGGCGTGATGGTTTTGCCGACCAGATGCTGCGTCATGGCAACAAAATCTGTAGCGCTGACAGTCAGATGGACTTGTTCGCCGGAATTGAGCACGGCATCGATCGTGGTTTCCGACTTGGACGACAGCAGTTCCTTGGCTTCGCGCGATTTCACCATCAGGATGCTGGTGTCTTCATGCGATAGCGGACCGAGTTGCGCGTGTTCGCTGATCCAGCAAAACAGGCGTTGATCGAAATCGTCGCCACCCAAGGCGGAATCGCCGCCGGTGGACAGAACTTCGAATACGCCGCGGCTGAGTTTGAGAATGGAGATATCGAATGTGCCGCCGCCCAGATCGTAGACTGCGAAGATGCCTTCCGAGGCGTTGTCCAATCCATAGGCGATGGCGGCAGCGGTAGGTTCGTTGAGCAAACGCAGCACGTTCAGGCCGGCCAGTTGCGCGGCGTCTTTGGTGGCCTGGCGCTGGGCATCGTCGAAATAGGCGGGAACGGTAATGACTGCGCCGACCAGTTCATCGCCCAGTGCATCTTCGGCGACCTGGCGCAGCGTAGCCAGGATCTGGGCCGACACTTCCACCGGGCTCTTGACGCCGGCGACCGTTTTGATCTGCACCATGCCAGGCTGATCCTGGAAATCGTAGGGCAGGTTTTCAGCGTGGGCGATGTCTTTCAGGCCGCGCCCCATGAAGCGCTTGACCGAAACGATAGTGTTTTTGGGATCGGTGGTTTGTGCGGCTTGCGCCTTGCGGCCGATATTGGCATGGCCGTTCGGCAGGTAACGCACCACCGACGGCAGCAGGGTATTGCCGTCCTCATCTTGCAGCACTTCAGGGATACTGTTGCGGACAGTCGCCACCAGTGAATTGGTGGTGCCCAGATCGATACCGACCGCAAGGCGATGCTGATGCGGGGCGGTAGACATGCCTGGTTCGGAAATTTGGAGTAAGGCCATAAGACTTAGTGTGATTCGCTAGTGGGATGCGCTTAGTGTGATGGCGACGCGGTATGCACGTTGAATACGTGGCGTACGCGGTCCGACGAATGATGTTGATTGATATGGAAAATGGCGGCAGCTTGCATGATGGCGGTCAGGCTTCGATCAGCGCGAATACATCGCCGATCTCGGCATTGAATTTTTCGAGAAACATCAACTTGCGCACGTTTAGCGCAGCGGTAGGATAGTCTCCGGCATCCAGCAATTCGCCGGTGTCTGCAATCTCGGCTTTACGCGCTTCGCGCACGGTTTTCTGCAGTGTTTCCAGCGCATCCAGATCTTTAGCGGCTTTGGCGTCGTCCAGTTCTTCGCGCCATTCCATTTGCTGCATCAGGAAATCGCGCGGCATCGACGTATTCGATTCAATCTGCAAATCGATGCCATTCAGTTCGCAAAGATAAGCGGCGCGCTTGAACGGATTCTTCAGGGTTTTATAGGCTTCATTGGCCCGGGTGGCCCATTGCATGGCGACCCGTTTTTCAGCGCCCGATGCCTGTGTAAACTTATCGGGATGCGCCTGATTTTGCACTTCGTGATAAGCCTTTTCCAGCGCGGCCGGATCGACAGTAAAACGTTCCGGCAAATGAAAAAGTTCGAAGTGATTTTGCATATTTTTTTAAAAAAAAGCCTGTTTTATCAACAGGCTTATTCGGCGCTTCCTATATATGGAAGCTCTCGCCGCATCCGCATTCGTTTTTCACGTTCGGATTCTGGAACTTGAAGCCTTCGTTCAAGCCTTCGCGCGCGAAGTCCAGTTCGGTGCCGTCGATAAACGGCAGACTTTTCGGATCGACAAAAACACGCACGCCGTGCGATTCAAAAACCTGATCTTCGGCAACCAGCGCATCCGCATATTCCAGCGTATACGCCAGTCCGGAACAACCGTTGGTGCGCACGCCAAGGCGCAGGCCGATGCCTTTGCCGCGGCGCTCCATATAACGGCTGATGTGCTTCGCCGCTTTTTCAGTCAGTGTAATAGCCATCGTTCTGCCTTCGTCCTCAGGCTGCTGCCGCGACGCTTTGCTCAACGCCTGCGTGCTTGGCCTTGTAATCCTGTACGGCTGCCTTGATGGCATCTTCGGCCAGGATCGAACAGTGAATCTTCACCGGTGGCAACGCCAGTTCTTCGGCGATTTGCGTGTTCTTGATCGACATTGCCTGATCCAGCGTCTTGCCCTTGACCCATTCGGTAATCAGCGAAGACGATGCAATCGCCGAACCGCAACCGTAAGTCTTGAACTTGGCATCGGTGATCACGCCATCGATGCCGACCTTGATCTGCAATTTCATGACGTCGCCGCAAGCCGGCGCACCGACCATGCCGGTACCGACAGTCTCGTCGCCTTTTTCGAACGCGCCGACGTTACGTGGATTTTCGTAGTGATCCAAAACTTTTGCTGAGTAAGACATTTGCTGCTCCTTGATAATGTTCTGTTCCAGGCGCTTGCCGCGGGATGGCGATGTCAGCGCTTATATTGAGGTTAGTGTGCGGCCCATTGGATCGTGCTGAGATCGATCCCATCCTTGTACATATCCCATAGCGGCGACAGCTCGCGCAGCTTTTCTACCTTGCTCTTCAGCAGCGAAATGGTGAAATCGATTTCTTCTTCGGTCGTGAAGCGGCCGATGGTGAAACGGATCGAACTATGCGCCAGTTCATCGCTGCGGCCCAGGGCGCGCAATACGTACGATGGTTCCAGGCTGGCCGAAGTACAGGCCGACCCTGACGAAACGGCGATTTCCTTGATGGCCATCAGCAGCGATTCGCCTTCGACGTAGTTGAAGCTGACGTTCAGGTTGTGCGGCACGCGGTGCGACATATCGCCGTTGATGTAAACCTCTTCCATGCCTTCCATCAGACCCTTGCGCAGACGTTCCTGCAGGCGTTTGATTTCAGCCAGTTCGCTGGCCATTTCCAGGCGCGCCAAGCGGAAGCATTCGCCCATGCCGACGATTTGATGCGTTGCCAATGTGCCGGAACGCAGACCGCGTTCATGACCGCCGCCATGGATTTGCGCTTCAATGCGGATACGCGGTTTGCGGCGGACGTACAGCGCGCCGATACCCTTTGGACCGTAAGTCTTGTGAGCGCAGAAGCTCATCAGATCCACTTTCCAGTTGGTCAGGTCGATTTCGACCTTGCCGGTGGCTTGCGCAGCGTCGCAATGGAAAATAATGCCTTTTTCGCGGCACAATTCGCCGATTTCAGGGATAGGCTGGATAACGCCGATTTCATTATTGACCAGCATGACCGAAACCAGAATGGTGTCGGGACGGATGGCTGCCTTGAGTTGTTCCAGGGTAATCAAGCCATCGTCCTGCGGTTGCAGGTAGGTTGCTTCAAAGCCTTCGCGTTCCAGCTCGCGCACGGTATCCAGCACAGCCTTGTGCTCGGTCTTGACCGTAATAATGTGCTTGCCTTTGGTTTGGTAGAAATGCGCCGCGCCCTTGATTGCCAGGTTGTTGCTTTCGGTTGCGCCCGAAGTCCAGATGATTTCACGCGGATCGGCGCGCACCAGCTTGGCGACTTCTTCGCGTGCTTCTTCCACGGCGGCTTCCGCGTCCCAGCCATACATGTGGCTGCGCGAAGCAGGGTTGCCGAATTGCGCGCGCAGATACGGGATCATCTTGTCGGCCACGCGTGGGTCGACCGGCGTGGTTGCCGAATAATCCATATAGATAGGGAAGTGCGGTGCTTTAAGCGTATCGAGCAACTTTTGTTCGAGCGGTGCATTCATGATTTTTGAGACTCCATTCAAGCAGCGTGAGTGCGATGGATGACCACCACGCTTTGTTCATTATTCTTCTGTTGCTGCTGATCAACTAAATCTTGCAGCGAGACAGAATCCAGATATTCAACCATTTTCTCGTTCAGCGTAGACCACAGTTCGTGGGTCATGCAGCGCGATCCGCCGGGCCGTTCGACGCTATGGCAGTTTTCCTTGCCGCCGCATTGCGTAGCGTCCAGCGGTTCGTCGACGGCGATAATAATGTCGGCAACAGTCACTTCTTCCGCGCGCCGGCCCAGGTTGTAACCGCCACCAGGGCCACGCACGGACGCCACAATGTTGTGACGTCGCAACTTCCCAAACAATTGTTCGAGATATGATAAAGAAATTTCCTGCCTCTCGCTGATGGCGGACAAGGTGACAGGGCCCTTGCCGTGGCGCAAAGCCAGATCAATCATCGCCGTAACGGCAAACCTGCCTTTAGTAGTCAAACGCATGAAATTTCCACTCCCGAAACAAACGTAAGTCTAAATTTCCTAATTCCTTGAAGCTCTGGACGTAAGTATAACAAAACTTGAGTGTTATTGTCAGGTATTAAAAGAGGGTTGTTTATTGCTTTTTAGAAATGTTAATTTGATGCTCGATTACCAAGAAATTTACGCAGAAATTTTTAACAAATTCAATGCGCCGAATAATTTCTGCATCCGGGGATTCTGGATGAACGACAAGTTATACGGATGCTCGGATACCGCTTGCGGGAATTCAGCCACACCGGGCAGGGCTTGCAGTTCTTCCGCGACTTTCCCCCATAACACCAGGGTCGGCGGAGCGCGCTTCTTGTCGGCTGCATGCCGGCGCAAAGCATCGAGTACAGTTTGCAGAAACGGCCGCCATGCCAGCGCGTCTTTGCGCGGCGCGACTTCCGGCCGGAAAACCAGGCTTGCATTCAATAGCAGAAATCCATGGGCGGTCAGACCTTCCTGCAAATCCTGCAGGCTTTGAATAACCCCGCTGTTATCGGTTTGCGCGCGCAGGGCGATGTCGGCCATCGCTTCGACGCCGGTATTGCCGGCTGTGAGCTGGTCATCGGCGACCAGCAGCATTTTCATGAAATTACGCAGCGAGGTAGCGCGGTTCACTGTTTTGCTCAGGCCACGTTCGGACCAAAGCGAAGCAACCGCGCCATCCATGAAGCAGACCCCGGTTGCGCTGGTTGCGCGCGGATAGGGGCCTTCGCCGACCAATACATAGCCGACCTGATCCAGCGGCTGTTTAAAGGCGGCAAAGATGCGCCCTTCCGTCGGCAGGAAATGGCCGGATTCGAGCGCTGCAAGGTAATGCGGATCCGCCGCGGAAATCGCCGCCAGCCCGCTACGTAAAATGGCATGCCACGAGCTGTGAGCGCTGGCCACGGCAGCATCGATCGAGGCAGGGATGGCGGATGGGGCGGTGTCGGTTGCGGTCAATCTCAATCTATTATGCTCCGGTGCTCGGTACGATGTAATCGGTGACGGTGGCGCCGAATAATTGCTGCTTCAGCTTTTGCAACTGATCGCGCGCTTTCGCCGCTTTCTCGAATTCCAGATTTTTCGCGTGATCGAGCATTTGCTTTTCAAGGCGCTTGATTTCGCGGCTGACCTGCTTGTCGCTCATCGCTTCGTAATCCGGTTGCCCTTCCGCCACCATCTGTTCGACGCGTGCTTCCTGCGGACTGTAAACGCCGTCGATCAGATCGCGAATCTCTTTGCTGATACCGATCGGCGTAATGCCGTTTTCGGTATTAAAGGTCATCTGCTTATTGCGGCGGCGCTCGGTTTCGTCGATGGCGCGGCGCATCGAATCGGTAATTTTGTCGCCGTACAAAATAGCCATGCCGTTCAGGTTGCGCGCGGCGCGGCCGATGGTCTGGATCAGGCTGCGTTCCGAGCGCAGAAAGCCTTCTTTATCTGCATCCAGAATGGCCACCAGCGAGACTTCCGGAATATCCAATCCCTCCCGCAGCAAATTGATGCCGACCAGCACATCGAAGGTGCCCAGGCGCAAATCGCGAATAATTTCAACCCGCTCCACGGTATCGATATCGCTATGCAAATAGCGCACCTTGACGCCGTTGTCGCTCAGGAATTCGGTCAATTGTTCCGACATCCGCTTGGTCAGCGTAGTGACCAGCACCCGTTCCTGTTTTTTAACGCGCAAGCTAATCTCGGACATCAAATCGTCGACTTGCGTGCTGGCGGGCCGCACCTGAATCATCGGATCGACCAGGCCGGTAGGGCGCACCACTTGTTCGACTACTTGATCGGAATGAGTGTTTTCGTAATCTGCGGGCGTCGCCGAGACGAACACGGTCTGCCGCATTTTTCCTTCGAATTCGTCGAAGCGCAGCGGCCGGTTATCCAGCGCCGACGGCAGGCGGAAACCGTAGTCGACCAGATTGGTTTTACGCGCGCGGTCGCCGTTGTACATCCCGTTCAGTTGACCGATCAGCACGTGCGATTCATCCAGGAACATCAGCGCATCCGGCGGCAGATAATCGACCAGGGTCGGCGGCGGTTCGCCAGCTTTGGCGCCGCTCAAATGGCGCGAGTAATTCTCGATGCCTTTGGTAAAGCCGATTTCCTGCATCATTTCCAGGTCGAAGCGCGTGCGCTGCTCCAGCCGCTGCTCCTCGATCAGGCGATTTTCCTTGCGGAACCAGTCCAGCCGTTCGCGCAGCTCTTCCTTGATGGTGTCGATCGCGCGCAGCACGGTGCTGCGCGGCGTAACGTAATGCGAACCGGGATAGACGGTGAAGCGGGGGATTTTCTGTCTGACGCGGCCGGTCAGCGGATCGAACAATTGGAGACTTTCGATTTCGTCGTCGAACATATCGATCCGGATCGCCAGCTCGGCGTGTTCGGCCGGAAATACATCGATGGTATCGCCGCGCACACGGAAAGTGCCGCGGCCGAAATCGACTTCGTTGCGGCTGTATTGCATTTGAATCAGGCGCGCGATCAGGTCGCGCTGGCTGACCTTGTCCTTGGCGCGCAAGGTCAGAATCATCTGGTGATATTCGTTTGGATTACCGATACCGTAAATCGCCGAAACAGTCGCCACGATCACGACATCGCGGCGTTCCATCAGCGATTTGGTGCAAGAGAGGCGCATCTGCTCGATATGTTCATTGATCGACGAATCTTTTTCGATGAACAGATCGCGTTGCGGTACGTAGGCTTCCGGCTGATAGTAGTCGTAATAACTGACGAAGTATTCGACGGCGTTCTGCGGAAAAAACTCGCGGAATTCACTATATAACTGTGCAGCCAGTGTTTTATTCGGTGCGAAAATAATGGCTGGACGGCCCATGCGCGCGATGACGTTGGCCATCGTGTAGGTTTTGCCGGAGCCGGTGACACCCAGCAGGGTTTGGTAAAACAGGCCGTCTTCGACGCCTTCAACCAACTTCGAAATCGCGGCGGGCTGATCGCCGGCGGGCAGAAATGGTTGATACAATTTATAGGGTGAACCTGGGAACGTGACGATTTTCGATTCGTCGAGCGTTGGAGCAACCTGGGATAATTCAGCCATTTGATTGGACCTTTGGTAGAATAACGCGTTACAAAACGGTGCTCGGCTTGCGGCTTGGCACTTCATCCACCGCCTGCAAAGTGTCCGATTGCAGACAACTTTTTATGTTATCACGATGACCGCCTCTCTTCCTGCTTCCCTGTTAACCGCCATTGAGATGGCTCCCCGCGACCCGATCCTCGGTATTACCGAAGGATTCAACGCAGATAAAAACCCGAATAAGACCAATCTCGGCGTCGGCGTCTATTACGACGAAAACGGCAAAGTGCCTCTACTGGAATGCGTACGGCTGGCCGAAGCGCAAATGGCGGAAAAGCTCACGCCGCGCTCCTATTTGCCGATCGACGGGCTGGCGACCTATGACAAGGCTGTGCAAGAGCTTGTATTTGGTGCCGACAACCCGGTTGTTCAAGAGAAACGTGCGATTACCGTGCAAGCCATCGGCGGCACTGGCGCCTTGAAACTGGGCGCCGATTTCCTGAAGCGTTTTTCGAAGCCCGATGCGCAAGTATTCATCAGCAATCCGAGCTGGGAAAACCACCGCGCGCTGTTCGAATCGGCCGGTTTTGTCGTCAACGACTACGCCTACTACGACGCGGCAACCCGCGGTGTCGATTTCACCGCCATGCTGGCGGCCTTGAAAGCGATGCCGGCCGGTTCCATCGTTGTGCTGCACGCCTGTTGCCACAATCCAACCGGCGCCGATCTGACCGATGCGCAATGGACCGATGTGATCAAGGTTGTGGCCGAGCGCAATCTGGTGCCGTTCCTGGACATGGCGTATCAGGGTTTTGGCGACGGCATTGAAGAAGACGGCAAGGTAGTGCGCCGCTTTACCGAAGCCGGCGGCGCCTTGTTCGTTTCGAATTCCTTCTCCAAATCGTTCTCTTTGTATGGCGAACGTGTCGGTGCTTTGAGCATCGTCGCTGCCAGTGTCGAAGAAGCTGCCCGAGTGCTGTCGCAACTCAAGCGCGTCGTACGCACCAATTACTCGAATCCGCCTATGCATGGCGGCCAACTGGTGGCAAGCACACTGGGATCGCCGGAACTGCGTGCGTTGTGGGAAAAAGAACTGGCCGGCATGCGCCTGCGTATCCGCGAAATGCGCAAATTGCTGGTTGCCAAGTTGAAGGAAAAAGCGCCTGCTCACGATTTCGATTTCGTGGTGAAGCAGCGCGGCATGTTTTCCTACTCCGGCCTGACCAAGCCGCAAGTCGATCGTCTGCGCGACGAATTCTCGATTTACGCGGTCGATACCGGTCGCATCTGCGTTGCAGCGCTGAATAAGAAAAACATCGACGCAGTGGTCGATGCAATTGCCAAGGTGCTGTAAGCGGGTCATAAGGTATTCGTGTTGAAGCCGATCGTATCGATGTAAAGTATTTCGATACGATCGCTTAAAAAAGACTACGAATGTTTTGACAGAATCCGGAATACGAGTCTATAATCCTGCTTCTTTCTTTTCCCTGATAGCTCAGTTGGTAGAGCGACGGACTGTTAATCCGCAGGTCCCTGGTTCGAGTCCAGGTCGGGGAGCCAGAATTCAAAAGGGCCATGTCGCAAGACATGGCCCTTTTTCTATTTGAAGCGGTGGGCTATTCAATGATAAATAAATCGTTTCGAGAAGAATGGTTTTCGAACATACAAAAAAACGTACTTGCCGGGCTCACATCGTCGTTCGCGCTTGTACCTGAATGTATTGCTTTTGCCTTGGTCGCCCAGCTCAACCCGCTCATGGGCTTGTATGGCGCATTCATCATCTGTGCAATGACTGCAATCTTCGGCGGCCGCCCCGGTATGATTTCCGGCGCGGCCGGTTCGATGGCCGTGGTGATTGTCGCGCTCGTCGCACAGCATGGTGTGCAATACCTGCTGGCTACGGTGGTACTCAGCGGCATTTTGATGGCATTTTTCGGGCTGTTTCGTTTGGGAAAACTGATTCGCATGGTTCCGCATCCGGTGATGCTTGGCTTTGTCAACGGCCTGGCGATCATCATCGCGATGGCCCAATTGGCGCATTTTCGACAAGCGACGCCGCAAGGGGAGCAATGGCTGCAGGGAACCCCTTTAATGATCATGTGCGGCCTGGTGGCATTGACCATGGCCATCGTATACGTGCTGCCGCGCTTCACCAAAGCCGTACCACCCGCGTTGGTCGCCATCCTCGGCGTGGGGCTGCTTAGCTATGCCCTGCAATTACCAACCCGGACATTGGGAGACCTTGCGCATATCGCCGGTGGTTTGCCTACGCTGCACCTCCCCGTCATTCCATTAAATGCGGAGACGCTGCGCATCATCCTGCCCTACGCGTCGCTGATGGCCATGGTTGGCCTACTTGAAACGCTGCTGACTTTCAATCTTACCGACCAGATCACCGAAACGCGAGGGCAGCCAAATCGTGAGTGCATCGCACTCGGCGCCTCCAATGTCGTTTCCGGCCTGTTTGGCGGCATGGGCGGATGCGCCATGATAGGCCAGACCATGATCAACCTCAGTTCCGGTGGCCGCTCACGCCTGTCTGGCGTCACGAGCGGCATCATGATCCTGCTGTTTATCCTGTTTTTATCACCACTGATTGCGCATATCCCGCTCGCCGCTCTGGTCGGTGTCATGTTTGTTGTTGCGCATGAAACGTTTGCCTGGGGATCGTTGCGGGTCTTGGGTAAGGTGCCACGACAGGACGCACTTGTGATTGTTACCGTCACGGTCATTACGGTTCTTACTGATCTGGCGACGGCTGTACTCTGCGGCATTGTGATCGCCGCGCTGAACTTCGCATGGCAGCATGCACGCGATATACGGACCGACATCGATGACAGCGAAGCCGGCGTGAGAACCTATCTGCCGCACGGTACGCTGTTTTTTGCCTCGACGGCCCATTTTCAAGAGTTATTCATGCCGGCGACCGATCCGTCATGCGTGATCCTTAACTGCCGTCATCTGCATATGGCGGACCATTCGGCCATTGCTGCGATGGAGAATTTGCATGAGCGTTATTTGAAGGCTGGAAAAAACTTGCAGGTGATGCATTTGTCGAAACGTAATCAGATATTGTTGCAGCGTGCCGGCGTGGATGTTAGATACGGTCTAACCTGTTAATCCGCAGCTCCCTGGTTCGAGTCCAGGTCGGCTCGAACGCGGAGACGCAATGGGCCTGGTCGTCCGGCAGCGCCAGCGTCGCGTCCATGGCGACGAATCACGTTGCGGCTCCCCCAATCAGAATCCGCCCGCCTACAGGCTGCAGCGACGACACCATGACAGCGTGCGCGTCATGGCTCCGAACCTGGACCTCGCCGATTTTGAATACGCTGACCATGTGAACCAGATTGACCGCCTGGTCCTGCAAGGACGCAGCGGCAGCCGCGGCTTCTTCCACTAGCGCCGCATTGCGTTGTGTGACCTCGTCCATTTGGGCGATGGTCCGGTTCACCTGTTCGATGCCGGTGCTCTGTTCCTGGCTGGCAGCGGTAATTTCGCTCATGACATCTGTCACCCGATTGACGCTATCGACAATTTCCTGCATGGTCGTGCCGGCCTGCGTTACCAGCTTCGTGCCGGCATCGACTTTTCCGACCGAGTCGTCGATCAGTCCCTTGATTTCCCTGGCGGCGGCGGCCGAACGCTGGGCCAGACTGCGCACCTCGGAAGCCACGACCGCAAAGCCGCGGCCTTCTTCTCCCGCCCGCGCCGCTTCTACCGCGGCATTCAGCGCCAGGATGTTGGTCTGAAAAGCGATGCCGTCGATGACACTGATGATGTCGACAATTTTCCTGGCCGAGGTATTGATCATATTCATCGTATCGACCACTTCCGTGACGATGGCGCCTCCCTTGATGGCCACTGCCGACGCCGACGCGGCGAGTTGATTGGCTTGGCGGGCATTATCGGCATTCTGTTGCACGGTCGAGGTCAGTTCCTCCATCGACGCGGCTGTCTGTTCCAGCGAAGCGGCCTGCTCTTCGGTGCGCGCGGAAAGATCGAGATTGCCCGATGCAATCTCGTCGGAGGAGATTGCGATATTATCCGTGCCCGTGCGTACCGCGCCGACCACCCGGAGCAGGCTGTCGTTCATCTCTTTCAACGCGCTCATCAATTGACCGGTTTCATCCGTACTGCGGATTTCGATATGGCCGCTCAAGTCGCCCGCGGCAACGGTTTGCGCAAATCTGATGGCCGCGCCCAGCGGACGGGTAATCGAACGGGATATCAGCCATGCGCATACAGCGCCCAGCGCGACGATCAGCACCCCCAGCAATACCATCAATGCGATGCTGTTGCGATACAGCGTATTGATCTGATGCCCGATCTGATCGATGCTCTTTCTCTGCAAAGCCAGGAATTCCATCACGCCGGCCTGAAAGTCCTTCGAGGCCGGGACAAACTGGCGATCGTACGAGAGCGCGGCCTCGTCGGCTGCGCCTTCCAGCTTGATTTTCATGGTCGCGTTTTTTGCCTGCTGAAATTTTCCGCGGCGGACCTCGATGTCCTTGTACATTTCTTTTTCCTGGTCCGAGCTCAGCATTTTCTCCAATGTTTCTTGCATGGTCCGGCCTTTTTTCGTGCTGGCGGCGATTTCATCCGCGAACACGGTCGACAACGATTGATCCGAGCTTTTGATCATCACCGCCGTGCGTATGGCCGCAGAATCGATGGCGGCGTACCAGTCCGATACCAGTCTTTCTTTCGCCAGCGGCGTTTCCATCATGTTCTGCGTCGCTATTGCCACCTCATGCATATTCCATATCCCTACGGCAGTCGACACAATGGAAAGTAAGAGGACGATGGCGAACCCGGCGCCCAATCGGGCACCGACTTTAAGATTGAAGATTTTCATTTTAATTTTAATTTTTGAGAATTAACGGACGTGATCCAGAGATGCGACACTACGCCTTGCAATGAAGCAACAGCAAATAGGTTTTATGCATACCCGATATAAGCAGGAGCGGTTATGCCCTCCGGGCAAGATTCCGCCACAGTCCGCTGGAATGTTGATCCAAGACATGTGGTCAACTTTTATTTCTATTCGTATCTTGAATGTTGTATGCTACCAAAGCTTCGTAATTGCTCAGAAATAGGGATCTGAGAGAATCTATAAAGCAGCGTTTTTACTCATTAGAAGAAAGAAAAAAGTTATGCGCCGCTTGGATGGATCAAGTAAGGGCTGGTGGTCGCCTATCGCTTTTAACACCACGAAAAAATCCGCTGTTATCAAGTTATTTTTCGCATTTGTTTGCTCGCTTCCGGTTGTAGGCGCTTACAGCGCGGACATCGCCTTCGCAGGCTTTGCGTATTCCGGCGATTATCAATCCAGCAGCCAGCGCTTCCCCTACTCAAAAAAATTCGAGACCTCGCTTGGCGCGGCTGGTATTAATGGACTCCTCCGAAAAGCATTGCCGGGTGTCCAACCTGTCAATTACAAATTAACGTCGCGTATCGAGGAGTTGGCAGGCCGTGATCAGGCTGTGGCAGTCGCGCTCGTAGTTACCAATGAAACGGTAACGACTGAGCAAATTGGGGCTGTCTACAAACTGTTCGTTCATGTTCGGGGCCAAGCCATGTTTTTCGATTTCAAATCGAAGACAGTGTTGCGAGCCTATCCCTTCAGCTTCGCTTATCTCGACGCCTTGCCTGACGCCCCGTCGGAATCGCAGAAGGTCTCTGCCATCAGCAAAGTATATCTAGGAACTGGCGGAAAAGCTGGTGTCCTCGATCGATTTTACGCTGCACTAACGCAGGCGACCATTCCTGACAACGTCAGCCGATTTGTCCAAGTATCGAACGTGATCATCGAGGATGAGGCGCGTACTGAATTTCCTGCGCAATACGGCAACGGCGTGGCCGAGACCTGGGTGGCGGATACGTTTGCAGAAGCCATCGCCGGTAAGATGGGCATTCCGATGCTGCCGTATTCCAAGGGTTATGCCATCGGCAATGTGATGTCGTTAACAGTGGCGGACGGCACAGTGTTCAACCTAAAACTTCCCGAACCTGACTACGCGTTCACCATCGACATCAGCAAACTCAGAAAAGTTGTCTTCGAAGAGAAAGCAGCAGGTAAGAGCCTGATCTATGGCACATACGCTTCTATCAAATTAGAAGAACCACTGTCTGCTCACACATATATGAAAGAGTCATTCAAGAATGGCGAGGTGAAGGTGGTGCCTGCGTCTCAAGTCAATACGGAAGATTTCCCGGCATTTCAGGATTCGATGCGGGGCCTGTTTACAAAACTCTCATCTGCCGTTGCCGGGGAAAGCTCACCATGGTTGAAGGCCGCTTCATCAGGAAACGATATCGACAAACAAATAGCATCTACAAGAGAGTTATTACAATCATGCAAATAAGAAAAATCATTTTCGCACTCGTTATCGCACTTTCCGCAAATGCAACGCTGGCAGATGTAGTGGTTGCCAGAGGCAAGGCAACAGTTCGTTATACAGAATGGAGCGCGAACGCCGACACGAAAGACAAGGCGCTGTTTAATGCCCAGATGAAGGCCATCGAGACGTATTACGCCGAAGCTGGCGACTCAGCGTCAGAGAACCTCGATGCCATCCGTGCAAAGGTCAAGGAAGATCCGGACCGTTACATTCTGGAGTCAACGGTGCTGCAGGAAGAGGACAAGGGCGACGTCCGTCAGTATACGGTTACCGTGCGGGTGTCGTTAAATGGATCAAACCTTCGTAACGCGTTGAAAAAATCGACCGCCTCCGCAGCCGTCCCGCCGGGCCAGCGCTCGCAGTTGGCATTTGTATTCGTGTCGCGCCAAGTCGATGCACAAACCACCTATGACGCGCGCGTGACAAAGCGTGCTGTATTGTCCGACAAAGGGTCAATTTCCGCTTCCACCTCCGAGAAGGGTAGCGAAGGCGAATCCGTTGGCCGATCACACGTCTCCACCAATGCTTCCACCGCATCGAAAGGCAATTATTCAGCCGAGCGCGCAGTGACACTGGAAACCGGTGGCGCGTCGGTATCGCGTTCAGGTACTTCGACCTGGAAACTCATTCCCAGCCAGAACCTGAGTCAGGCCATTACTCAGATTTTCAAGACCTCTGGCTATCGCGTGGTGGAAGCGCAGTTTGTTGAACCATTAACGAACGGTAAGCTGAAGGTATCGGCTATCGAAAACGACTATAAATCCGGTAACGATTTGCAAAGCGTCACATTACAAAACGTGGTGACAGGTCTCCGCACGGCGCAAGTTCGTTATTTCGCACTGGGTACGCTGGATGTCGGGCCTGTTGGCATTGATCCCGCCACCGGTCTGCAACGTGTCGCCGTGACAGTGAACGCTAAAGTCATTGATGTAGGGCAGGGTATTCCTGAAAGTGTTGCTGTTGCCGGTCCCACTCAGTATTCCGGTGTCGGCCCAACCGAAGATGAAGCTCGTACAAACGCCCTGAAACAGGCAGCCCAAAGCACCGCACGTGAATTGACGAGCCAGCTCGCCAATGCCGGATTGCAATAACCTCCTCACTGAAAGAAAGCAAATCATGTCCCGTTTATCCACATCCATCATCGCTTCTATCATCGCCATCGCGCCAATAGCTTCGCAGGCTTTCGGTTTACCAAGCGTTCCAGGCCTTGGTAGCAATTCATCAGGCAGTTCCGCTGGCGCTGATTTGTCCGGGTCGCAAGATCAATTAGTCAAACAATATGTTTCCGCCGGAAAAAGTGTGTTGGACGGAAATGCCAAGATGGCCGAAGCAGTGGGTCTGGAAAAAGAAGCTGCTGCATCTCGCGCTGCCGGCGACTCGTTAACGGACGGCGCTACCAGAGGTACGCTCAGCGATAGCGATAAGGTCACCAGCGAAGGAAACGCAGCAGTAGCCGCTGCGCTCAAGAACACTGACAAGATGGATGCTCCGGCCAAGGCGAAGTTTGTCGGCGGCATGGTTTCGCTGGCGCAAGGACTCGGCCAATATATCGGCATGAGGGGGCCATTCGACTCTTTCCAAAAAGGGCTATCGAGTGCATCGCCAACGATGCTGCCGAAACTGCAAAGCGGCGCTTATGTCGCTACTTCATTTCCAACCAGCGTCAAGAATTTGTCTGCAGCACTGAGCAATGCAGTTTCCTACGCGAAGTCGCATGATATTGCCGTACCAAAAGATGCAACCGACGCTTTGTCAAAACTGTAATTCACTTTAAAAAAGAGGGGCGGTAATATGGGGTTGATTCGTGCGGGTTTTGCTACATTGGCAATCGTTGTCCTCTGTTCTTGTAGCGATAAGGAAAAAGACGCGCCGCAGTCGGCACCACAACCGCTTCAATCGGAAAATCGGGCTCCGGCAATGCCGGATGTCGGCAAAGTCGATACCGTCCCTACTTCGGCAGTGGGCTATGGCGCCAGCGCCGCCGCAGCAACTTCCGACGCCATGAAGAATGCCATTTTGCAAGTCAACGGAGCCACTATCGACAGCGGCTCGGTGCAAGTCAAATATGGCCTTGATGTCACCGATGGCCGAGACTCGGTGTCGCTGCGCGCGACGGAGTTTGCTGAAGTCGTTGCCCAGAAATCCGGCGGCGCCATTACTAATTTTAAAATCACCGATGTGAACGAGCCCTTCACCAAAAGCGGCCAATACAAGGTCACGATCCAAGCCAACATCGCACACTTCACGGCACCTGACAGTGGCAAGAAAATCAAACTGGTGGTTGCCGCGCCGCGTTTTGACGTACAAAATTTTACGATTGGCTCACAAGCGGTACCTGCTGCAAAAATTGCGGAAGATATTCGGCAGCAGATCTCGACAGCGCTCACCAATACAGGTCGTTTCAGTGTATTGGATCGCGAAATCAATTCTGACATTCAAAATGAGCTGGACATGATTAAGTCCGGAGACGCGCCTCGTGCAGAAGCCGGAAAGTTGGGGCAGGCGCTGACCGCGGATGTCATTTGGACCGGCAAGATCGGTAGCTTGGCCTACAATCGCCACGCACGTCAGTTGCGCACCAGCGACCGGGAGCTTGTCAGCTATTCTGGCGGCTGGGCTGTTACCCAAAAACTGGTGAATGTCGCAACGCGTCAGATCATGACTGCGGACAGCTTGCAAGGCAGCGCGCCAGAGGTTGCGCCAACAACGATGGGCGCCGGTATTGACGCCGGTCAGGTATTGCAAAACATGGAAACAGAAATCGCCGGTGAAGTGGTGGCTTCCATCATTGCTCAGACATTTCCAATCACTATCGTATCGCGTGACGGAAACAACGCGGTTCTGAGTCAAGGTGGAAATTCGGTCAAGGTTGGCACCCGTTATGCAGTAGTTTCAATGGGGAAGGAAATGAAAGATCCGCAGACTGGCGAATCTTTGGGCCGTATGGAAGCGCCCTGCTGCGAATTGGTAGTCGACAAAGTCGGCCCTAAATTGTCTTACGCTCATATTGAGAAAATTAGTATCTCCTTGGATGATATTCCGCTCGGCGGTTTGCAGTTGCGCGAAAAGCTTGGGACTGGACAGGTCGCTGTGCTTGAAAATGAGAACAAGGCGGCAGCAGTTAAAAAAGTATCTGGTAAAAAACGATTTTCATCAGAAGCAGATGCTAGTACCAGCGTCAGACCAGGCGACGACGGAAAGTGGTAAAAGCATTGAGATACTCGACATTTGGGGACGCAACCGGTTAACTCTGTAGCCAGAGCGGCCGGTTTCCTGTTCTGTTAATCCGCAGATCCCTGGTTTGAGTCCAGGTCGGGGAGCCAAGATACATAAGGGGTTGCGAGTGATCGCAACCCTTTTATTTTTGGAATTCCCTCGGCGCTACATTTTTTCAACCCGGCCACCGCCACTGTGCGATGTGAATCAGCGATTCCCGTAGCGCGATGTGGGTCAGGACGAAATCCGTACTCACGGTGAGCGCGACCGCGCCGGCCACGGAAAGCAGCATGCCCAGGTACACCCAGACGCCAAAGACCTCATGTTCGCGATTGATGAGCCAGCCGAAAATCGTTCGAAAGATGGCGGAAGTCGATTGAATCGGCGCTACCACCGTTACCGGCACCAGGGAGAGCGCAGCATAGCGCAGCATCTGCGAGATCCCGACCAGAGCGCCCCCGAACGAGAACCACTTTACGGCAGTCGGCGCGACTTCGAACACATGGCGCCACTTGCCGGCCGCGAGCAGAATCACGCCGACTAGCAGTGTAGCTGCCATATAAGAAATCAAGCCGCCCACCATACTGAAACCGGGGCCTCTGCTTCCCAGGCCCAAGCGAATCAGAATCGGACTGAGGCCGTACCCCACCGCCGAAAGCAGAGCGAAAGAATAACCTTCGGCGTAATTGGGCACGAAGTCCGGCTTTTTTTTCTTTTCCGGCGCCGATGTTTCCGTTGCGGCGCCAGCCTTCGTCTTCGGCTTATGTTTGCCCCGTGTCGTTACCGCGCCGCCAAGGATCACCAGCGCAATTCCGGCCATTTTGATAATCGTGAGTGTTTCACCTAAAACCAGTATGGCTAAAAACAGCGCCAGAATAAGTTGGGATTGCTGCCAAGGCCCGGCGAGATTGCCGCCGATGGCTCTCGTCGCCCGATAATTACAGTAACGCCCCCAGACAAAGTGCGATATTCCTGCGGCCGCCAGCCAGAAATATGCCGCTGCCGGAAAATCCATCAGATGATCAATATTTCCCGTGACAAGGGCGGCGATCAAAAACATCGGCACGCCCATCGGGACGGTGATGGCTAATCCTTGAAATAGTGAACCGCTAAGAACGCCGCGCCGTATGGCCGCGTTATTGAAGCCGAAAGTCGCTGCGGCCAGAACTGCCAAAATACCACCCAACATAAGATGTCCCCGTTCCCAAAATATTTATATATGAACTCATTTCATAAAGAGCAGCATTCGTCTTCACGGCTATTTATGAAATGAGTTCTAATTCAGGAGGTCATCCCGGGGCGCAAGATTAATCGCTATTGATCCAAGCGGTCGGAAAGGCGGTCTCTGGTATGTAGTCGAATCCGGTTTTATGATTTCGTTTGCATTTGTTGCGATGGCGCTTTGATTTTTATTTTGTGGCATATCGTTGTCGACTGTTGTTCTATTGGCGTTTTGATTCAAACGTAATTACCTACTATGCTCGTGGGTCGCGCTTTCGTCGTAGATGACGAATCCGGCAGCGTTAATGATTATAAGCGCTTATGCGCGCATCAACAGCCCGCCACAATCCAGCGAGCCGCTTTTTCGGCAATCATCAAAGTGGGGCTGTTGGTGTTCCCGCTGGTAATCGTCGGCATGACGCTGGCATCCACAACGCGCAGTCCAGCCACACCCCGTACCCGTAAATGGCTATCCACCACTGCCGTCGGATCGTTATCCGCCCCCATTTTCGCGGTGCCGACAGGATGAAAAATGGTGGTCGCGATATCACCGGCCAACGTGGCGAGTTCTTCGTCTGTTTGATACTGCAAACCGGGCCGCCATTCTTCAGGCCGGTATCTGGCCAGCGCCGGCTGCGCTACTATCCGGCGCGTAATCCGCAGCGAATCGGCTGCGACTTTGCGGTCCTCATCGGTGCTGAGATAGTTTGGCGAAATGGCGGGCGCGTCGTCGAATCGACCGCTTTTGAGCGTGACACTGCCTCGGCTGCCGGGATTGAGATTGCAGACGCTGGCGGTGAAAGCGGCAAAAGTATGCAGGGGCTGACCGAATGCGTCGAGACTAAGCGGCTGTACGTGATATTGAATATTGGGATAAGTACGGGATGGGTCGCTGCGCGTGAAGGCGCCCAGTTGCGAGGGCGCCATGCTCATCGGGCCGCTGCGGGCGATTAAATATTCAAGTCCGATTTTCGTTTTGCCCCATAAATTATTCGTCAGTGTATTGAGCGTCTTGACGCCTTGTACTTTGAATACGGCGCGTATCTGCAAATGGTCCTGCAGATTACTCCCGACGGCAGGGGCATCTTTCAAAACAGGTACATCGTGCTTTTGCAAAAGTGTTGCCGGACCTATGCCGGAAAGCTGGAGGATATGCGGCGAGCCTATCGCGCCGGCGCTGAGGATAACTTCACCGGCAGCCTTGACGATGATTGTCTGGTCTTGCCGTACCAGTTCAACGCCGGTGCAACGCAAGACGTCATTAACATCTTTCTCAATGATCAGCCGCTTGACGTGTGCGCGGGTCCATACGGTCAGATTAGGGCGTGTTTTTTGAATCGGTCTCAGAAATGCCTTGGATGCGTTCCAGCGCCAGCCGCCGCGCTGGTTGACTTCAAAATAACCGATACCGTGGTTATCGCCCTGGTTGAAATCGTCGCTGGCCGGCAGGCCGGCTTCTTGTGCCGCCATTGCAAATGCATCGAGAATTTCCCAACGCAGACGCTGCTTTTCCACGCGCCATTCTCCGCCTGCGCCATGCATCGATGCGAAATCAAGGGCCTTGTCGATGGGACTGCCGGATTTGGATGGGTCAAGCCGGTAGTGGTTTTCGTGCGCCTTGAAATCCTCCAGCGAATGCTGCCAGGACCATGCATCGTCGCCGGTAAGCGTTGCCCAGTGATCGTAGTCGCGCGCTTGCCCGCGCATGTAAATCATGCCATTGATGCTGGAACAGCCCCCCAGTGTTTTGCCGCGAGGATAAATGAGTTGCCGCCCATTCAGGCCGGCGTCTGGTTCGGTACGGAAACACCAGTCGGTACGTGGATTATCAATGCAATACAAATAGCCCACGGGAATATGAATCCAATGGTAGTCGTCTTCCGAACCCGCTTCGATCAGCAGCACCCGCTTCGTAGGATCTTTGCTCAAACGATTCGCAAGGAGGCATCCGGCAGTACCGGCGCCGATGATGATAAAGTCGAATTCTTGTGACATATTTTCGGCCCGTCGCTTTAGGGTGCTTCCTTGAAGGAGGTTGGTAGGACATAGTGACACAGCCCCAAGAATAGCGCCGATTGCTGTTGCTTGAACTTTGATGTCCGCTCCGGTTCTAAGTCGGCGTCGGAATGACGTAAGGCAAATGCCCCAACGGAAGCATGGAGAATGCCATGGCTGAAAAATGCACGCATCTTGACCAGATCAAGATCACCAATACCGAAAAAAATTATTGCGAAGAGTGTGTGGCCAGCGGCGGCGGCTGGGTGCATCTGCGCCTGTGCCTGACTTGCGGCCATGTCGGATGCTGCGACTCTTCGCCGAACCGCCACGCGAGCAAACACTATCGCGAGACCAATCATCCGCTGATGCGTTCGATCGAGCTGGGAGAATCATGGGTCTGGTGCTTTGTCGATGAGACGGAAGCGGGGGAATTGTAATCCTGGGTTCAAGCTCGCATATAGGCCCAACCCTCGGCCTGGCGCTGCGCGATATGCAACACTGCCGCCTGCACGACCGCCACGCCTTCCGGCGCCGCTAGCTGGTTGGCTGCCAATGTATTCCCGCAAATGCGCAAATGGTTGTCGAGGGAGCCGGGTTTGCTCAATGCCGCGGCTACTGCGCCGGCATTGATCACCAGTTCGACTTCGGCATCGGGCGCCAGCTTCAACAGATTGGCGAGGTTGCGCCGGCCGCGTTCAAGAGCGGCTGCTGTAGGCGCGTGAATGATCAATCGTACGGTTTCCATATTCATTCCACTCCCAGCCACGACGACAGATGCGTGACGTAACGTGCGAATTCAACGGCATTGCGGTCGCGTGGCCGCGGCAAATCGATTTGCAGGTTTTCTACGACGGCCGCAGGCCGGTTGCCCAGCACCACCACCCGGTCTGCCAGATACACCGCTTCGTCGATATCGTGCGTAACGAACATCACGGCGGAATGGGTCGCTTGCCAGATGCGGATCAGTTCGGTCTGCAGGTTGCGCCGGGTCAGGGCGTCGACTGCGCTGAACGGTTCGTCCATCAGCAGGATATCCGGCTTGACCGCCAGCGCCCGCGCGATGCCGACCCGTTGCGCCTGGCCGCCGGACAACTGGTGCGGCCAGCGGTCATGGAGTTCTTCCAGACCGGTAAGTTGCAATGCCTCGGCCACTCGCGCCGCGCTTTCTGCTTTATCGATGCCCAGCGTTTCCAGCCCGTAGGCAATGTTCGCGTCCACCGTGCGCCATGGCAGCAGGCGGCTATCCTGGAACACGATTGCACGCCGGCGCCGGCCGGGCCGCTGCGGCAGGTTGAAGCGCATCTCGCCGGCGCCCGGTGTCAGCAGGCCCGCAGCAGTACGCAGCAGCGTCGATTTTCCGACGCCGGAGCCGCCGACAACGGCAACAAAACTGCTTGCTTCGATATTCAGCGACAGATCCTGAATAACAGCTGCCGTGGCGCCAGGATGTGTATAGGCGAGACGGTCGAATTCGATTACGGACGCCAAGACAGCACCTTCCTTTCGATCAGCATGTACAGCAGATCGGTGGCGGTGTACACCACCGAGATCGCGAGCATATAAACCACGACCGCATCGTAGGCGCCGACCCCGGCTGCCGCATTCATTTCCTGGCCCATGCCCGGCACGCCGAGCAGCTCCGCCGCAATCAGCGTCATCCACGCTTGCCCGATACCGGTGCGGATGCCGGAAAGCAGGCCCGGTGCGATCGCCGGCAGTGTGATGCTGATGGAGCGGCGCCAATAGCCGCCCTGGCCGAAACTGCGCGCCAGCTCATAGAAGCGCGGATCGATGTTGCGCACTGCGCTGTATGTGGCGAAGTAATTGACCCAGAACACGCCGATGGCGATGACGAACGCTGCGCCGGCATGGCTGACCTTGAACCAGGCAATGGCGAATATCACCCAGGCCAGCGGCGGAATCGGCCGCAGGATGCGCGATACATACGACTGCAGCATATTGAAGCGCTGCAGCGTGGCTGCCGCCAATCCGACCAGGATGCCGAACAGTGCGCCGAGGCCGAGACCCCAGACGTAGTGAATCAGGCTGGAAGCGATTGCCGGTAGCAGCCGATCGCTGTGCCATTCGAGCATGAAGGTTGCCGGCAGCATGAACGGATCGGGAAGAATGCCCGGGTTGACCCAGCCAAATACGCCGACCGCCTTCCACAGCAGCACGAACAGGACAACGCCGGCGATGCCATAGCTAATGCGGGTCAGCGGCGGATAGGATCGTGTCGACATCACAGAATCGAACCTGAAAGATCAATGCGATCAGTGCGCTGCTGCATCATAGAACGTAGTGTCGAACATCTTGGGAATATCCACCGCAGGCCCCGACATGGTACCGGTTTCGGCCTGGAATTTTTGCAATGCCAGGGTGGCGGGAATGATCGAATTCGGATCTGCGACGAACTGGCCTTTGGAATTACGGATCGCCTGTTCAACCAGCTTGACCGGCAGCCGGCCGCCGCCGACATATTTCTGCACCATCGGTGCTGCCTTGGCGGGATCGTTCTCCAGCATTTTGGTCGCTGCGATATGGGTTGCCAGCAGGGCCTTCACCAGCGCGGGTTGTTCGCGCAGCACTTTTTCGCGGACCAGCAATACGGCGCCGGGCTGCTTTGGAAACATATCGGAGCCGCGCGCAACCACTTTCGATTTGGGCGACTTGTTCAGAACATTGGTGGTGGTCGGCTCCAGAATCACGGCACCGTCGATGGCGCCGGTCAACAGTGATTCCTGTATCTGCGATTCACCCTGGTAAATCAGCTTCAGCCCGGACATATCGGCGCGAATGCGGTTGCGCAGCCAGTACTGCAATGCGGCTTCCGGCACGGCGCCTTTTGGATAGCTGGCAATGATCGCCTGGCGGCCTTTATCTTTGGCAAAGCGGGCAAACGCAGTGGCCGGATTGCCGGAAGCGAAGTACGGCGCCAGATTGCCCAGCGCGACAAAACTGACCTGTTCAACGATATTGGACGCCACCACCTTGATATCGACACCCTTGGCGCGTGCTACCAGCGCAGGACCGATGCCGACATAGGCAATATCAAGCTGGCCCGCCAGCAAGGCCTGCACCATCGCGGGCCCGCTCTGGAACTGCACCAGCTTCGGCGCGCCGCTATCTTTCGGAAAGGTGCCTTGTTCCAGCGCAATGAATAACTGGGCGTCCGGAAGGATTGGCATGTAGCCGACTTCAAGCGGGGCCGCCATGGCGGTCGGGATGCCATACAGGGCAAAGCTCAGTGCCAGCAGGGCCGAGGCAAGTAATCGCTTCATTGTTTTCTTTCTATTGGTGGGGCAGGGGTAAATCGGCGCAGCCGGGCATTATAAATTATTCGGGTCGAGACCTTTGTTTGGCGTGAAACTCAGCTTTGGAATTCACAGCAGCAGGATCAATGAAGCCAGGGTGATTACTTTGATTGTAACGGACCGTTCCAGCCAGGCGTCATCAAGGGCTTTTCCCGTTTGGGTTCTTGCGCATTATGGTTTTTCCCAGCTCTGCTATATTGCTTCAAGATAAATCATAAAGATTGGCGGTGCTGCATGAATGTACCCAAAAACTCCAATATCAATACAGAGATCAAGTGGGATTTGAAAACAGTCATCGGCGAACTTCGCGAGTCGCGTGAGGTGACGCATAAAATCCGCCACCAAGGCAATATCCGCGAGTTGCCGTCGCGGGATGCATTGATCGATGTACTGGATGGCTTGTCAGCCGTCCTTTTCCCGACGCATTACGGGAAGACCAAATTAAGCGATGAAAGCATCGATTATTTTGTCGGCAATACATTGAATACGACAATTGCCATCCTGATTGAACAGGTGAGGCGCAGCTTGCTTTTTACTTCGGATCATGTCGAGCAAAAAGATGAATCGTTGCCGCAGAAAGCGCAGCAAATTACCCGTGATTTCATAGCGGCTTTACCGTCGATCCGCGCGGTACTTGTCAGCGATTTGCAAGCCGCATTCCACGGCGATCCCGCCGCCACCAGTATTTCCGAGGTTCTGCTGTGCTATCGAGGCACCACGGCAGTCATTTATCACCGCCTGGCGCATCAACTATATCGTTTGGGATCGCCATTTCTGGCGCGAATGATCGCAGACATCGCGCATTCGCTGACCGGTATCGATATACATCCCGCCGCACAGATCGGCGATAGTTTTTTTATCGATCACGGTACCGGCGTGGTGATCGGCGAAACCTGCGTCATCGGCCGCGGCGTCCGCCTGTATCAGGCAGTGACCTTGGGTGCGAAGCGCTTCCCTACCGACGAAAACGGCGTACTGATCAAAGGTAACGCGCGCCATCCGATTGTCGAAGACGACGTGGTCATTTACGCAGGCGCCACGATACTCGGCCGGATCACGATTGGAAAAGGGTCCACCATCGGCGGTAACGTGTGGCTGACGCAGAGCGTGCCGGCAAATAGCAATGTATCGCAAGCGCAGACGCGCAACGATCATTAAAAATGTAATGGCGTCGTCAACTGGACGGCACATTGACTTGCGTCAAGGCTGCCGTTTCTTTTCTCGAAATTTACATATCTTTTCAACTAAATGGATGCAGTCCAAAATAAAGCGAATCGTATTTTTAAATGCGATGCTAGTATTCGAACAGTCGTCAAAATAAAAAAATAACACTACGGATAGCGGCTCTCCACTTATGTGGCGAGCCGTTTCATATTGGGGGAGACACGTATCATGAAATGGTTTTATAACTTGAAGATTGCCAAGAAGTTAACACTTGCGTTTGTCATGGTGTTGATACTTACCGCCGTTCTCGGCGTCTTTTCGATCATCCAGATCACCAAGGTCAATCAGGCATCTACCGAAATTTCGGTCAATTGGCTACCGGCGCTGGCCAGTATAAATAATATGAAGATGTCGCTGGCGCGAACGCGCAGCGGCGAATTCAAACACATCGCATTGAGCGACGGCACCGACGCCTCCGGCAAAGAGAAAGTCAGTCCTACCGAAGCCAAGGAATTTGAAAAGCTGCTTCAGCAATACCAAACGCAAATATCCGAACCGGGTGAGCGGGCGATTTTTCCGGAACTGAAAAAAAATATAGACGCTTTCATGGCTGTACATAACCAGTTGACCGAATTGGTGATTACCGGAAAATTGGACGAAGCCCGGTTGCTGGCCAAAGGTGAATCGACCAAGATCTACAATCAGATATCGAAACAGCTCGACGCTTTGGCGAAAATAAACAAAGACGGCAGCGTGCAATCCGACGCAAACGCTGAAGCCACGCTGGCGATGGCGCGTGGCTGGATTATCGCTTTGCTGGCAGGCAGCCTGATTGTCGGCCTGTCGCTGGCGGTGTTTGTGGCGCGCATTATTTCCAATCCGCTGAATCAGGCAGTCGTTGTGGCCAAACGAGTAGCCGATGGCGACCTGACCGCGCAAATCGAAGCGGCCAGCGAAGATGAGACCGGGCAATTGATGCATTCGCTCAAAGCCATGAACGACAATCTGTTGCGCATCGTCGGTGAAGTGCGCATCGGCACCGATACCATCGCCACCGCTTCCAGCGAGATCGCCAGCGGCAATCTGGATTTGTCCAGCCGCACCGAGCAACAAGCCAGTTCGCTGGAGGAAACGGCTTCGGCAATGGAGCAACTCACCGCGACCGTGAAGCAGAATTCGGATAACGCCAAACAAGCCAATCAATTG
>DASYCG010000163.1:0-52973 GCA_036500325.1 Herbaspirillum sp.
CACAGGCCGTACCCCTCGCCTAAATGAACGATTTTTTATGGCACTAAAGAAAATCAGTCGTCTGCGAACTTTCTTTAAATCCATAAAAGACCGTTCATTTAGGCGAGAGGTGCGGCCCGTGCCGCGTTAAAAAAAAGGCCACCCATGGCACTTAATCAGCGTTGCCTTAATTAAATAGAGCGCCGTTCGCCGCCGTCGACATCAACCAGCGCGCCCTGTACGAAGGACGCTTTTTGCGACGCCAGGAAGGCCGCCATTTGACCGATCTCGCTCGGTTCGCCGAACCTGGTGATATGGCAGTCATGCAGCAATTCATCTTGCGCCTGCTCGACCGGGATGCCCCGCATGCCGGCCAGCCGATTGATATTCCGGGTCAGCCTTTCGGTCGCTATTCTTCCTGGATTAATGGCATTGACGCGAACCGAATCCTGCTGCCCGATCTGGGCGATCGCCTTGGTGAAATGAAGCAGCGCTGCATTCACGGAACCGCCGATAGTGAATTCGCTTTCCGCCGTCCAGCCGCCGACGCCGATGATATTGAGAACCGATCCCTTGCTATCGCGCAGGTGCGGCCATGCCGCTCTTGTCATCCGTACGCAGGCGCGGAATTTCAAGGCGAAGCCATCGTCCCAATCCTGCTCCGAAAGCGCAAAAAAATCGCCGCGCGCAGTAGCGCCGGCGTTATTTACGAGAATATCCAATTTGCCGAAAGTACGCACGGCATGCGCGATCGCTTCATCGGCTGCTGCCGGCAAGCGCAGATCTGCAGCGACGGTAGTGACGCGCACATTGAAATTGGATGCGAGCGCATCGGCGGCCTGCGCCAGCAATTCCTTATCGCGCGCCACCAGGCACAAATTCACACCTTCGCGCGCCAGTTCGGCGGCGATCGCAGCGCCGATGCCACGGTTTCCACCGGTGATCAGGGCGACTTTTCCTTCCAGTTGCAGGTCCAAGGATTCTCCTTAACGATAGATTTAAAAGTTTTAACGCCCGATTGGCCAAACCTTGGCAAATTGCGCTTCTTCGCCTTGCCATGTGGTTGCTATCGGCGCTACCGGGCTGGCCATCGGCCTCGGCACATTTGCACTCACTGCCGCCGCAGGGCCGGCGCCAGGCTTGGCCGCATTGACATTAACGCCATCCACTCTGTCTATATTTGCTGCAATCAGCGCAATAATTTCATGCACGTTGTTGTCGGCAATGCTGTAAAACACCGATTTCGCACTGCGGCGCGCCTTCAAAATGCCGGCCTTGCGCAGCTCCGCCAGTTGCTGCGAAAGATTCGGCTGTTTGATTTCCAGCGTTTCTTCAAGCGTGGCAACCGACAGCTCCGAATTCAACAGCGCCAGCGTAATACGCAGCCGGCTCGAATTGGAGAGCGCTCGCAGCACCATTGCTACTGATTCCAGATTTTGGAATAGGGTCGATTTAACTTTACGCATGAAGGGGGTTCCCGTCTTTATTTTGCTTTGGTGCGAAAGTACCAGGTACGGGCGTCAACCGAGCCCGCGTTGATATTTGCGTTATCGGATGTGGTCGGCGGCGGCATCAGCAAGTCCTCGCCCTGCTTCCAGCCTTCGGGCGCAAGCAGTTGCTGCTCATCTGTCGTCTGGACGGCAATCAGCAAGCGGTAAACTTCCTCGACATTGCGGCCCACACTGGTCGGATAGAAACTGATCGATCGAATGATGCCGAAAGGATCGATCAGGAAAACGCCCCGGACCGTGGCCGAATTGGTGGCAGTCGATCGGATCATTCCATAGGCGCGTGCAATGGACATCGATGGATCTTCGATCAACGGAAATGTAATTTCCACGCCGAATTCGTCCGAAATACTGCGCATCCAGGCCAGATGCGAATACAGGCTGTCGAGCGACAAACCCAGCAATTCGCAATTACGCTCCCGGAACCGCTCGGTATATTTGGCGAATCCAATTATTTCACTGGTGCACACCGGCGTGAAATCGGCGGGATGCGAAAAGAAAACCAGCCACTTGCCGCGATAAGAAGACAGGCTGAGACTGCCCGCGGTGGTCCGTGCGGAGAACTCCGGCGCCTGGTCGTATAACATCGGCATGGAGCTCGCTTGAAACCGCTGCTCGGAGGCCCGGTCTTCCTTCATTTCTGATTCGCTCATTTAGCCTCGAAATTTTCGGTATATCAATATTACAAAGGGCGAATTGCCAAAAATTGCCAAATGACGCTAAACATGACCTCCCACGTTCCTACGCTTTGAGCAACTCCTTACTTAGTCTAATAGACTAATTAAGTAACCAGCGCTTGTCAACAAACGTTCAACGCCCAATGAAAGTGCGCCCATATCTGTGGTGAGCAGTATGGGCGCATCGCACCGCTGAATAACGCGGCAATACCTCATTCAAAAGATATTACTTTTGTGCAAATTCCTTCATCTTCATTTCAATACCGGCTTTTTTCATCTCTTCCGTGAACATCTGGTGCACTTCAGGCGCCTGATCTTCGTATTCGATCTGATCGCCGCCCTCCTTCACGCTCTTGAACAACGCCCCGAACAATGCCTTGCGCTTGCCTTGGGTGAATGGGAAACGGAAGCTGCCCAGTGCGGTGGCGAAGTAGCGGGCCGGCGTCGGGCTGGCGTTAAAGTGCTGATGGAACATGCCGTCCAAAGGCGCCAGCACGGTGCCGTATTTCCAGTCGACGCGCTGCATTTCTTTATCGCCTTCGTACCACAGCAACGAGTAACCTCTGCCGTCGATCGTCAGCACGTGGAAATCGGCAGGATGGCGATGCGCCTTCTTATACGTTCCGACCGGCATTTCGGAGATATGCGCATTCATGGTGCCGTCGGCCAGCGCAAATTTCAATGTCGTGCCGCCGCCGCCGCGCTCGCCCCAGTTCTTGAGCTCGATGGCGCCGCTGTCGGCGATAAAGTTGGTTTCCCACATGAATGTGCCGGGACGGCCCGGAACGAAGTCGCCGCCGCCGGTGAAATATTGCTCTTTCCCGGTACGCTCGCCAAACGTATAGGGATTATTGAAGATGAAATCTTCGTTGCGCAGCAGATTCATCATGACCGGCAGATTGGTCGTTGTGACCATGCGCGCGCTGTCGGCGCCGCTGCCGTTGAAAATACGATATTTGGCGTTGAGCGGAATCGCGAAAATGCTCTTCGGCCCCCATTCGAACGAGTGCTTGCGGCCGTCTTCAAATTCGACCACGGTATTGCCGCGCCCGGCCAGCACGAAAATCACTTCTTCATACAGATGGCGTTGCGGTGTAGTCGCGCCGCCCGGCGGGATATCCAGCACGAACATCGATACAAAATCGCCGCGGCCGGCCAAATGCACTGCGGCGCCATCGACGCCCATACGCGCCCAGGGCTTGGCTTCCACGCTGAATAAATCGACCGCAATGCTGTCGATGACCGGGATGTTTTCCTTGCTTACCCATTCAAGGTAAGAATCGATCCCTACTCTTGGCGTTTCAACAGGTGATTCAACATTTGGCTTTTCAGCATTAGTCATCGCGGCATCCTTATATGGTAAGTTTTACGAGCCGGAGACAAAAAGCGGGACTGCATGCTTTGTCTCCGTCTGAAATCTGCATGATCTCAATGTTAGTTATCTATATTAAGTACGAAAGCATCTGGGCGATTATAGGGGTGTCAATAAGGGCTTGCAAGCGTAATTGGCGGGTTTCAATGGGTGGAACACCTGCTTATTCAGATTTTGAATATAAAAACGCGTTTTTATCGCATAGCCTAACGATGAAACTTATTGACTTATATATTTAACTTAATTAATGTACGAATTTAATTAAAACGACGTGCAAAACAACGTGTGTTTGCCTAGCAGTTTTGCAGCACCGAACCAGCCGAAACCACAGCCAAACCCGTGTACGGCAACATAAAAAAAATCGACGCAAAAATTCTGAGGCCAGAATCAAAAAACGAAAGGAACGGAGATGAAGCAAGGTCTGAAGCCTGGTTTGACAGGCAGTTTATTATTAAAGGCATGTTTGACGTTATCGATCTTTGGCGCCGTCACGCCGGCCAGTCAGGCCGCGGCCGCCGCTCCCGTGGTGGCCCAGCCTATCGTCAATCAAGTCAATGCACTTCAGGGCGATGCACGGGAAAAATTCCTGATCGACGCGGCAAAAAAGGAAGGCGCTCTCAATATTTACCATATCAATATTGAAGACATTCCGGTGATCGCCGCCGCATTCACCAAAAAATACGGCATCAAAGTCTCGCTCTGGCGCTCCAGTTCGGAAATGGTCACCAACCGTCTGGTCACCGAAGCCCAGGGTGGACGTTTCGAAGCGGATATCGTCGATAGCAACGGCCCCGGCATGGAAGCCCTGTCCCGCGAAAAAATGCTGCAGCCGGTGAAATCGCCGCACGAAAAAGATTTGCTCCCTCTGGCCACGCCAAAAACCGGCGATTGGATAGCGACCACAGTCGATGTATTCGTTCAGGCCTACAACACCAACAAAATCAAAAAAGCCGATCTGCCGAAAAGTTATCAGGATCTGCTCGATCCGAAATGGAAGGGCATGCTGACCGTTGAAGAAGGCGATCAGGCATGGTTTGAAATGGTTGCAGAAAGCATGGGCCGCGAAAAAGGCATGCAACTGTTTAAAGACATCGTCGCCAAAAACGGCATTTCGGTTCGCAAGGGCCATTCTCTTTTAGGCAATCTGGTTGTCTCCGGCGATGTCCCGATGGCCCTGACGCTGTATCGCTACAATCCGGAGACCTTGAAGCGCAAGGGCGCACCGATCGATTGGTTCATCATCCCGCCTGCGATCGGGCAAACCCGCGGCATCGCGATGCTGCGCAAGGTGCAGCATCCTTATGCGGCAATGCTGTTCTACGATTTCATGCTGAACGAAGGCGAGCAGATTTATGCCGATCGCGCCCAGTATCCGACCAGCAAAAAAATCAAGGATAACGCGGGGAGCCTGAAGATCACTTACATCGACACTGCCCGCAATCTGGATGAAGACGCACAGTGGACCAAGGACTATGAAAAGGTGATTACCAAAGCCAGGTAATCCCGGAAAGACGCCCGCGATATCGGCAACAGGATGTCGCGGCAGCGTTGTTCAAGGGCTTTCCGTCTCGATTTCTATCGGCGCCTACTTACCTTCGCCTTCTACTCCTACCGAAATGAACCTCATCCCCAACAACAGCAAGCCGCGCACCGCAGCCCTCGCCAAGCCCATGCAACATCTGCATGGAGACGATGGCGATCATGAGCATGAAATGTCGATCGGCGCGAATGGCGCGATGATTGAATACATCCGCAAAATGGATAATGTCGTGCTGACCACGGTCGGTATCGATGTCGGCAGTTCCACGTCGCATTTGATGTTTGCCAAAGTGCATCTCAAGCGCAAAGCCAATTCGCTGTCGAGCCAATTCATCGTCGTTCATCGGGAAATCCTGTGGCGCTCGCCGATCGTCATCACCCCATTCAAGTCCGACAACACCATCGACTCCGAACGGCTTGAGGCCTTCATCGCGGAAGCCTACAAATCGGCGGAATTGCTGCCGGAGCAAATCGATACCGGGGCCGTAATCCTGACCGGCGAAGCGATCAAGCGCACCAACGCCCAGGCGATCGCCAACCTGTTTGCCGCCGATTCCGGAAAATTCGTTTGCGCGTCGGCCGGGCATCATCTCGAATGCATGCTGGCGGCCAACGGTTCAGGCGCCGTGAATTTGTCCCGCAAAAACCAGAACACCGTGCTGCACGTCGATATCGGCGGCGGCACAACTAAATTGGCGCTGATCGAAAACGGTGAAATATCGGGCACTTGCGCGATTGCCGTCGGCGGGCGCTTGATGGTGCGCGATGCGGAAGGCCAATTAAGCCGCGTCGACGAGACCATTTTCACTGTCGCCAAGGCCTTGGGCATGAAAATGGCACTGAATGCGGTGCCGGCGCAGAGCGATGTCGACACGATTGTCCAGACCTTGGCGCAAGCGGTGATCGCCCTGATCCAACAGCAGCCGGTCCCGGCGGCCACGCAGGACTTGTTCCTGACCTCCATGCTGCCGAGGGCGGCGAAGATCGATACGGTGACTTTTTCGGGCGGCGTTTCCGAATATATCTACGGGCGCGAAAGCGTCCTGTTCGGCGACATCGGCAAACCGCTGGCAAGCCTGCTTGCCGAAGCCTTCCATAACAAGACCATCGACATTCCGATCGCCGATCCCGGCCACGGCATCCGCGCCACCGTTATCGGCGCATCGCAATTCACGGTCCAGGTCAGCGGCAAAACGATTTACCTGTCCGACAGCAGCCTGCTGCCGCGGCATAATATTCCGGTGCTGTCGCCATTGCTCGATCTCGACAAAATCACCTCGGTCGCCGGCATTGCTTCGAAGATTGCGCCGGTGCTGCTGGAAGCGGAAATCGCAGAAGATCAGTTGGTGGCAATCTCCCTGAAATGGAGCGGCGATCCTTTGTATCAGCGTCTGCGCAATTTGGCGGAAGGATTAATACTGGCAGTCCGGCAGCAACCGGTGAAGCGCCGGGCGCTTATTTTGATCATCGATGGCGACGTGGCGCAAACGCTGGCGCACATCCTGAAAGACGAATTGCACGTGCAGGAAGAAATCATCGCCATCGACGGCATCGAATTGCGCGCTTACGACTATATCGATCTGGGCGAATTGATCCTGCCGGCCAATGTCATCCCCGTCGTCATCAAATCGCTGTTGTTTTCGGCCGGACAGTAATAGTGAAAAAAGGCAGCGTTCCGTCTGTCATCGCAGCACAAGCAAGCGCAAGCCAAAGCTTGCTGAATACTTAACATATAAATCTGGAGAAGATAATGCGTTCCTTGAAGAAGCTTCTGGTAACAGCAGCAATGATCGTGCCGATGCTGGCGCAGGCTCAGGCCAACCTGGTGAAAGTGGTAGTGCCGTACGCGCCCGGCGGCAATATCGATTCGCTCGCGCGTCTATACGCGAAGGAAATCTCGAAGATTCTGGGCGAGAGCTGGATCATCGAAAATATCGGCGGCGCCAACGGCGTCATCGGCACCAAGCATGTCGCGGTGGCCAAACCCGACGGCAAGACCTTGCTGTTCAGCGCCGATGTCCATTCCATGGCGCCGCTGGTGATCAAAAACGTTCCCTACGATCCGATCAAGGATTTCACGCCGATCGCCCGCGTCGCCACTGCACCGCTGGTATTCGTCGTCAATCCGGAGCAGGTGAAGGCGAATAATCTGACCGAGCTGGTCAAAGCCATCAAAGCCAATCCGAACGACTATAGTTTCGCCAGCTCCGGCCTCGGTTCTTCGCCGCAAATGGGCGCCGAGATCTTCCAGGTCAAAACTGGCACCAAGGTGCTGGAAGTGCCTTACAAAGGCACCGGCCCGGCGATTACGGATCTGGTCGGCGGCCATGTCGCCATGATGTTCGTGACGCCGGTCGCGGCGATGCCGCTGGTGCGTTCGGGCCGGCTGAAAGCATTGGCGATCACCTCGGCCAAACGCTTTGAAACCGCGTCGGAAGTGCCGACCACCGCTGAAGCCGGCCTGCCCGATTTCGTCGTCGTGAATTCGTACGGTTTCTGGGGGCCGAAGGGTCTGCCGAAAGATGTGCTGGATCGTTTGAGCAAGGCGATGCGCCAGGCCTCCCAAGTGCCTGAATTGAAGAAAATGATGCTTGATCTGGGCGCCAGCGCAACCTGGGAATCGCCGGATGATTTCTCGAAGCATATCCAAGCCGAATTCCTGAACAATCAAGCCATTTTGAAACACGCCGGCGTCAAACCGGAATAGTCGGAATATCTGGAATCAGCCGATTGAATAAATCGGCTGGAAATTAAACATCTTTAAGGAGTCACAATGAGTGAATTAAATGCCAACGGCGGTTATGCCGATCTTCACGAACATATCGAGCGTCTCGATAAAGCAGGTCTGCTGCACCGCATTACAGAGCCGGTCAATAAAGATACCGAGCTGCATCCGCTGGTGCGCTGGCAATTCCGCGGCGGCATCGCCGAAAAAGACCGCAAGGCATTTCTGTTTACCAATGTGGTCGACAGCGCCGGCCGGAAGTACGACGTGTCGGTCGCCGTCGGCGTGCTTGCCACCAATCCGGAAATCTATCGCATCAGCATGAACGTGCCGACAATCGAAGATATCGGCCCGGCCTGGGGCCGCGCGATTGCCAATCCGATCCCGCCGGTCATGGTGGAATCCGCGCCATGCCAGGAAATCATTATCGAAGGCGCAGCGTTGCAAGAACCGGGCAACGGCCTGGAATCGCTGCCGGTGCCGATCTCGACGCCCGGCTTCGATGCGGCGCCGTTTTTTACCGCGGCGTGCGTGGTGACGCGCGACCCGGATACCGGCGTGCAAAACATGGGCACTTATCGCGGCCATCTGAAATCGCCGGACCGGCTCGGCATGATGATGCTGGCGAATTTGCGTGCCGGCGGCCTGGAACACTGGAACAAATACAAAGCCCGCGGCGAGCGCATGCCGGTCGCCATCGTGGTCGGCTGCCCGCCGCTGGTGAATTTGCAAGGACCGCAGAAGCTGCGTCTGGGCGTCGATGAATTGGGTGTCGCAGGTGCATTGGCGGGATGCCCGATCAGGGCCGTTCGCGGCCATAGCGTCGACCTGATCGTGCCGGCGGATTCGGAAATCGTCATCGAAGGTTATGTGGAAACCGAATTCCTGGAACCCGAAGGCCCGTTCGGCGAATCGCACGGCTACGTCGCGCTGGAAGATTACAACACGGCGGTCAAGGTAACGGCGATTACCCGCCGCAAAAAAGCCATCATCACATCGATCATTTCGCAGGTAACGCCAAGCGAATCCAGCGTCATCAAGAAGCTGGCCTACGAGCCGCTGTATCTGGCCCATTTGCGCGACACCCTGGCGATCAAGGGCATCAAGAAAGTGATTCTGCACGAAGCGCTGACCAATCTGCGCAAGGTGGTTTTCCTGCAATTCGCCACCGGCTCGACCAAGACCGAAATCTGGCGCGCGCTGCACGGTTCGATGACGCTGCAGGCGGCGATCGGGAAATTCGTCATTGCGATCGATGAAGATATCGATCCTTCCAACGTCGATGCGGTGTTGTGGGCGATGTCTTATCGCTGCGATCCGGCGCAGGATACGCATATCGTGCGCTATCGCGAACCCGGTCACGGACCGCGCAGCGAATTCACGCCCGATATCGATTCGGCCATGCTGATCGATGCCACCATGAAATTCCCGATGCCGCCGCTGGCCTTGCCGAAACGCGAGTACATGGAAAACGCCAAAGTGCTGTGGGAAAAGCTCGGCTTGCCGAAACTGACGCCTGAAATGCCGTGGTTCGGCTATTCGCTCGGCGACTGGAACGACCGCTGGGATAACAATGCGCTGCAGGCGACCAAGGGTGAATGGATGAAACGCGACGCCGAGTATATGAAGGGCCGCGTCGCCGACGCCGTTCCGAATACACCGGTGCCGACAGGCAGCAACCCAGGGAAGAAGTAATCTTTCTGCAGCAGCAAGTCTGCGCCATTCTCGCTCCGTTCGGGGCGAGAATGGCGCCAAAACAAAACCAGAAACATCAATGTTATTGCCGACGACGAAATCCACCATGCCAAACTCACTGCCAATGTTCATTGAAGGATTATTTGATGAAGCCACGGGCACTGTCAGCTACGTGGTCATGGATCCGGCTACGCATTGCTGCGCATTGATCGATACGCTGCTGGATTACGATCCGAAATCCGGCCATACGCGTACCCGCAGCGCCGATAAATTAATGGCGCGCGTCAAAGAACTCAACGGCACGGTGCAATGGATTCTCGAAACTCATGTGCACGCCGATCACTTGTCGGCGGCGCCTTATCTCCAGGAACAACTGGGCGGCCGCTTGGGTATCGGCCAATACATCACCACCGTGCAAAACGTCTTCAGTAAATTATTCAATGCCAAAGCTGAATTTCCGCAAGATGGCAGCCAGTTCGATCATCTGTTTGAAGACGGCGAGCAATTCAGCATCGGCGACCTGAAAGTGACTGCCATGCATACGCCGGGCCACACGCCGGCCTGCATGACCTACGTCGTGGAAGACGGCTTGAGCATCGCCGCATTTGTAGGCGATACGCTGTTCATGCCCGACTACGGCACTGCCCGCTGCGACTTCCCCGGCGGCGATGCGCACATTCTGTACCGGTCGATCAATAAAGTGCTGAGCCTGCCGGACGAAACGCGGCTGTATATGTGCCACGACTATCAACCGGGCGGGCGCGAAGTGGCATTCGTAAGTACCGTTGCGCAAGAACGCTCACAGAACGTGCACGTCAGGAACGGCATCAGCGAAGAAACCTTCGTCGCGATGCGCCGCGCGCGCGATGCCACACTTGAGATGCCGACGCTGATTCTTCCTTCGGTGCAGGTTAATATGCGCGCTGGCCACTTCCCGGAACCGGAAGAAAACGGCATCCGGTATTTGAAAATACCGATCAACGCAGCTTAAAAACGCGCACCAAACCGTTTTGCGGCCTCGCGTTTTGCGGCCTGTTTTGCAGCTTTATTATTTGGCGATATTTTTTACCTACTGGAGAAAAAATGAATACTCAAACAGCCCAGGTTTCATCGGTCGCGGAAACGGAATACGACATTGTCATCGTCGGCGCCGGCGGTGCCGGTATCGCTGCCGCCGCAAGCATCCTGAAACGCAGTTCCGGCCTGAGTTTAAGTATCGCGCTGATCGATCCTGCCGAGATGCATTATTACCAGCCCGGCTGGACCATGGTCGGCGCCGGTATTTTCAGCGCAGAGAGTACCGCCCGCACCATGGCTTCGCGCATACCGGATGGGGTTAAATGGATCAAGGCCGGCGTGGCGGCGTTCGAACCGGATCGCAATGCAGTCGTTCTCGATAACGGGCAAATCGCGAAATACAAGCAACTGGTGGTCTGCCCCGGCCTGAAGCTGGACTGGAACGGCATCGAAGGCTTGCCGGAAGCATTGGGCAAGAACGGCGTGACGTCAAATTACCGCTTCGACCTGGCGCCATACACTTGGGAACTGGTGCAAAAACTGCGCGGCGGAAAAGCTATTTTCACGCAGCCGGCAATGCCGATCAAATGCGCCGGCGCACCGCAAAAAGCCATGTATCTGTCGGCCGATTACTGGCGCAACACCGGCGTCTTGCCGAACATCAATATCGAATTCTGCAACGCAGGACCGGTGCTTTTCGGAGTTGCAGCCTATGTGCCGGCACTGATGGAATACGTCAAAACCTATGGCATCGATCTGCAATTCGGCCACAATCTCGTCGCCATCGACGGCGCCTCGAAATCGGCAACCTTCACGCGGACCAATAGCGAAGGCGCGGTGGAGAAAATCACTAGGGAATACGACATGATCCATGTCGTGCCGCCGCAAATCGCGCCGGACTTCATTCGCAGCAGCCCGCTCGCCGAAGGCGCCTGGGTGACGGTCGATCCGGCTTCGATGCGCCACACCAAATTCGCCAACGTTTATGCACTCGGCGACGTCGCCAATACCAGCAACGCCAAGACCGCCGCCGCAGCGCGCATGCAGGCGCCGGTGGTTGCCCATAACGTCCTCGCAGGGCTGGGCAAGCTTAAAGGCGAAAGCCATTACAACGGCTACGGCTCCTGCCCGCTGACCGTCGAACGCGGCAAGATTGTGCTCGCCGAATTTCTGTATGGCGGCAAAGTTGCGCCGAGCTTCCCATCCTGGCTGATCGACGGCACCAAGCCATCCGCGCTGGCGTGGTTCTTGAAGGCCAAGGTATTGCCGACGCTGTATTGGCAGGGAATGCTGAAGGGCCGCGAACTGTTGTTCCATCCCGATATCGTCGAAAAATAAAATCCGCCGGCCACTCAACTCTCATTTTCATCCATGCTTCCAGATCTTTTGTTAGGTATTGTCGTCGGCGTCATTCTTGCTTTGACCGGCGCCGGCGGCGGTATTCTCGCAGTGCCGTTGCTGGTTTTCGGGGCCGGCCTGGGTGTGGCGGCGGCCGGGCCGATCGGTCTTCTTGCGGTAGGGATGGCGGCGGCTTTGGGCGCGGTGCTGGGCTTGAAGGCCGGCATTGTGCGCTACAAGGCAGCCTTGTTGACCGCTGTCAGCGGCATGCTGTTTTCGCCGGTGGGATTATGGGCCGCGCATCATACGGATAACCGTTGGCTTACGGCGATATTTGCGGCGACGCTGTTTTACGTCGCGGTAAAAATGATCCGGCAGAGCCTGAAAAAAAACACGCTGGAGGCCACGCTATCCGATCACCGTCCGCCCTGTGTTTTGAGTCAGGATACCGGTAAATTCATCTGGACCTCGCCGTGCGCTTTGGCGCTTGCATTTTCTGGGACGATCGCCGGATTTCTATCCGGCTTGCTCGGTGTCGGGGGCGGCTTTGTGATGGTGCCGGCTTTGCAGCGCAGTACCGATCTGTCGATGAAATCGGTGGTGGCGACTTCGCTGGCGGTCATCGCGCTGGTCTCTGCCACCGGGGTGGTGTCGAGCGCGCTCAGCGGGCATTTGAATATGACGGTTGCCCTGCCTTTCGCCGGCGGCGCATTGCTCGGGATGCTGGCCGGCCGGAACGTTGCCAATCATATTTCCGGTCCGCGGATGCAACAGGGATTCGGCGTGGTGTCGGCATGCGTTGCAATCGGCATGCTGATCAAAATATTCTAAATCACCACATCGGCTCGCCGCGTTGCGCGCGCTGCAGCATGTCCTGCTGGAAAAGCGGCGGACCGAAGCCGAGTTTCTCACCCTTGATTTCATAGAAGAACGGCCGCCCGGTTTCCATACTGAAGCGCTGCATCCAGTCCAGCAATTGCTGATCCGGGTCGCGTCCGGCCGAGCACAGCAGATAGGCCGGCTGATTGCGCCATTTGATCTGCGCGATGATGACGCCTAGTTGCTCCGGCTTGAACGTTTCCGGAAACGGACTGTTGGGCAACATCCAGGCGCAGGTAAAGTTACGGCAGGGCGATTGTGGCCGCTCATCGTAAATGGTGCAGCCGCCGTCGCGTACGAAATGGCAAGGCGTGCCCGGCTTCATCTCGTGACCGCGGATGGTGCCGGCCATCCAGCCGTCGCAACAGGCAGTACAGCTGCCGCAGCTGCGCGCCGCAGCAGCGGCAGCAGGTGCCGGAGCGACCGCCAGCTGAATGACTTTGCCACAGCATTTTTTGTATTTTTCGCCGCTGCCGCATGAGCAGGGATCGTTACGGCCTGGTTTCATTTTTAAACGGGTAAAGCATCCAAAAGAAGTGGCTGCGGACTGCGCAATGGAGAATACGGGATTATAGGATGAATTGCTCAGGCCGAGCGAACGTGCCCGGAGTCCAGCGTGGCGGTGGCGAAAAGCCGCAGCGTTGCCCGTAATCCGGGAGAATTATCGCTCAATACCAGCGATCCGCCATGTAATTCGGCAACCGCGTTGACCAGGCTCAATCCCAATCCCACGCCCGGCGTGCCCCGGCTGGCGTCGCCGCGATAGAAGCGTTTGCTGACTTTGGGCTTTTCTTCGTCCGGAATGCCCGGTCCGTCGTCGGTCACGCTGAGGTCGATTGCGGTGTCGCCGTGGCGTACCACCTCAACCCTGATCGAGCCGTTTTCCTGCGCGTATTTGAGGGCGTTGTCGATCAGATTGCCGACCGCCTGCGCCAGCAAAAAGGGATCGCCCGCCAGCGCCATTTCGCCTTCGCAGCGGAAGCTGAGGTTGATGCCCTTGAGCTCCGCAACCGGCTGATAGAACTCGGTAATATCGTTGGCCACGCTGGATACATCGACGCGCACAAACCCGGAGCGGCGCGCCCCGGTGTCGATTTCCGCCAGCCGCAACAGCGCATTGAAGATTTGAATCACGCGGTCGACATCGGCCACTGCGCTATCGATCTCGGCGAAGGTGACATCCAGCGGCGGCCGGCCAACCGAAATTTCTTCAAGGCGAAAACGCAGCTCCGTCAGCGGCGTGCGCAAATCGTGCGCAATGGCATTCGACACATTCCGTACGCCATGAATCAAATGCTCGATCTGGTCGAGCATGCGATTGACCGTCTGCGCCAGCAGATCGAGCTCATCGGCGCCGCCTTGCGTAGGCAGGCGATGCGACAGATCGCCTTCAACGATTGCCAACGCCGTTTGCCGCAGGCTGCCCACTTTCAAAAGCAGAATTCGGCGGATCAAGAAACCGCCCAGAGCACCCACCAGCAAGACCACTGCGGCGGCACCGATCAGGCCGTAAAAGAAATAGGATTTCAGTGAGTTGTAGCGATTGACATCGCGCCCCACCAACAGGTGATAACCGCCCGGCAGCACCGTATGGATTAACACCGCATGCACGGTTTGATCTTCGAGATCGATGGCGATGTGATAGGTGCCGACCGCACGCGACAGATTTTGCGGCCAGTCCGGCAGATTGCCTTCCAGCTTGCGGTAGGAAGCATCGGTCAGCAAGAGAATTTTCTCACCCACCAATTCCGGCCCGACGCGCCTGTCGATGATGGTGGCAAGTCCCTTCGCGCCTAGTTCTTCGAAGGTGACCGCCATTCGCTGCGTATCTTCCTGCAGCATTTCCATGCCGCCTTTTTCGATCGTCTGTTCCCATGCGTAAGACAGCGGAATCGCGAAGACGGCAAGCACGCAGATGCTCATCAAGACGTAACTGACGGTCAACGAGAAAACCGAAAAACGGCGTAATGAAAAATGGCGTAGTTTAGTCATCGGCCTTTAGTCATTGGCCGTCAGCATGTAGCCGGCGTTGCGAATGGTGCGCAGCAAGTGCCGCGTGGCGCCGGTGTCGAATTTCTGGCGCAGCTTGCTGATGTGGACATCCACCACATTGGTCTGCGGATCGAAATGGTAATCCCATACGTTTTCCAGCAGCATGGTGCGCGTGACGACCTGATCGGAATGCCGCATCAGGTATTCGAGCAGCTTGAATTCAGTCGGTTGCAGCGTCAGGGACTTACCGGCGCGCTTGACCTTGTGCGTCAACAGATCCATGCTCAGATCGCCGACCGTCAGCGTGGTTTCGTCGCGCTTTTCCTGGGTTCTGCGCAACAGCGCATCGAGTCTTGCGAGCAGCTCGCCGAAGGCAAACGGCTTGACCAGATAATCGTCGCAGCCGGCCTTGAGCCCGCGTATGCGTTCCTCGACATCCGACAACGCGCTCAAGATCAGGATCGGCGTTTTGTTGCCGGTCTTGCGCAAGGCTTCGATAATGGCGAGGCCGTCGACACCGCCCGGCAGCATGCGATCCATGATGATCACGTCGTAGTGTTCGCTGGCGGCAAACAGCATGCCGTCACGGCCGTTTTCCGCATGATCGATCGTATAACCTGCTTCCATGAGCCCGCTTTTTAAAAAGCGCGCGACACGTTCGTTGTCTTCAACAATCAATATTTTCATGGTATTTCATGCCGGGAAGCAGATACGTGGAATCGATTACGGTTCACAGGGTTCGCGTTAACGAACTGGACGCCGGACCGGATATTGAAATCCGGCTAGCGGCGGCCGGGAAAATTAATTCTCATGATAATCCGGATTGCGCGCGATATAGACCATTACCTTATGGTCGAGCGAACCTTGCGGCATGATTTTGCGCAACTTTACTTCAAATTTGATCGGGTTATCGAAATACCAGGTTGTGGATTGTCCGTTGGCGACGAATTGCACTGTTTCGCCGGCCTTGACGTTGACGTACTTGGTATCGGGCGTAATGGTCACGGTGCGCTGTGCACCCGATGCCGGCACGGCTTCGCCATATAGCGGTGTGTGCTTGCCGGTCGATGCCATTGCAGACAGGCTGGCGCCGGCTAAAAGAACGGTAAATGCTGCGGCGATGATGGCTTTGGTTTTCATGAGTTTCTCAATGTGCTTCAGTTAAACGATTGAATGGATGACAGGGGATTGAACATCGGGGATTGCCGGCGGAAAGGGGACTGAACTCGCCGCCGGCGAATTCGTTCTTAGCTGTTCGGGTTATCGCTGATGGCCGAAGGACGGACATAGGCGGCCACTTTATGATCAAGCGATCCTGGCGGCAGAATTTTGCGCAGCTTCACTTCAGTGCGGGTATCGCCATCGAACTTCCAGGTGGCGGATTGGCCGTTGGCGGCGATGAATTGCACTGTTTCGCCATTGTTCACATCGACGTAACGTGTATTGGCATCGATCTTGACGACACGATCGGCGGAAGATGCCGGTGCAGGGTCGCCCAGCAAACTCAGGTGAGCCCCACTGCCGTTGGCAGCCATCGCCGACAAGCTGGCGCAAGATAAAATAAGAGCAGCCGCAAAAGTGTATTTGGTTTTCATGACGTTTCCTTTTAATGAGATGACAATTGCATTCTGCCTAGGGTGTGGTTAAACGGAGATGGGCGATTTATTAAAGAAATTTAATGCAGATGTCGTATTTTTAGTTGTTTTAAGTTCCTGTATACGGAACACCAATCTGCATATCAGTACGCTGATATATAATGCGCTGTCGATGCCCTATGGCGCGCATGCAGAAAACCGGTAACAACCGGCGAAAACAGAGCGAAACGAACCGGAGAACAAGAAGAACACGGTTGAATTAACGAATTCCAGATTGGGGAATCGCGTGCAAGAGGATGACAAGCCTGAGGTAAAGATCGATTCCGCGGAGGTGCCGACGGATGCCGCCGGCCGGCAAGACGGCACATTGTTGGACATCGTCAAGATGTTCGGTTATATCGGTCTGACCAGTTTCGGCGGCGGCCTGTCTGCCTGGATTTATCTCGAAGCCGTCGAGCGGCGGCGCTGGTTAAAGGACGATGAATTCTTCGCCGGCCTGGCCTTGGCGCAAATTCTTCCCGGCCCCAATGTGATCAATCTCTCGATCTTCATCGGCCATCGGCTCAGAGGCGTGATCGGCGGGACCATGGCATTGCTGAGCCTGTTGCTGCCGCCGACGGTGGTGGTGATCATGGTCGCTATCGTGATCCACAAAATCGGCATCAGCATCGGTGTGCAAAGCGCCCTGCAAGGCATTGCCGCCGGCGCCATCGGCACCACGCTATGTGTCGGATTTCGCAGTTTGCGCAACGCCACGCGGCGTCACTATTGGCCGCTCTTCATTGCCGTGGCGACCTTCGTCGGCATCGGCATTCTGCACATCTCCCTGATCTATGTCGTGCTGGCCTTGTTGCCGGTGGCCTTCGCTCTTTCATGGAATATCGATAAAGATGCCTGAGAATATTTACTGGAAGCTGGTGCTGATATTTGCGCCGTTGTCGCTGGTGTCGTTCGGCGGCGGGCAAAGCGTGGTCGCCGATATCAATCGGCAAGTGATCGAACAGCACTGGCTGACGCAAGCGCAGTTCGTCAATCTGTTTGCCATTTCGCGCGCCGCGCCGGGGCCCGGCGCGCTGCTCACGACCTTGATCGGCTGGGAAGTCTCGGGTATTCCGGGCGCCATCGTCGCCACCGTCGCGCTGTTTGCGCCCTCGTCGATTCTGGCGATCGCCGCCTTCCACTTCTGGAGCCGTTTCGGCAAAAGTAAAATCCGCCGCACGCTTGAACGCAGCCTGACGCCGATTGCCGTCGGCCTGATCTGCGCCGGCGCGTTATCGGTGCTGCATTCTTCCTCGCATACCGTGTCGATTCTGGCCATTGCGGCCGGCTCGACCCTGGTCATGCTGATGCGGCCGCGTTCAAGCCCCTTGCTGGTTCTGATGGTTTCCGGCCTGATCCAATACTGCTATACCACCGCCGGATTCAGCGTATAAGTGCCGGTCAGGCTGGCCTGCGCCAGGATATGTCCCTGCATTGCTGCAAGCACTTGCGGCCGCGTGAAATTCCCGTCGACCGGAAGCTGCGCCAGGTCCAGTGCATACACCGTAAATACATAGCGATGTTTCAAGGCATCGTTCCACGGCGGACATGGGCCGTCGTAACCGAAATAATCACCGCCCATATCCGCATCGCCGGCAAACCAGTCGGTATAGCCGTTCACGCCGTGGCGCGCAGGCGGCAAGGGATTTTTGACGATCAGCGGTCCGCTCTTGCCGCGCGGCTTCACGCTATCGGAAAACTGCGCTTCAGCGATGGAAACCGTGGCGGCAGGCACATCGACCAATAGCCAGTGGCAGAAATCGACCCGCGGCAAAGCGGCCGGTACGGTCTTGCCCTTCTGATTGACGTCGTCGCCTACCGACGGCACGTCCGGATCGTTGCAGATAACGACGAAGGATTTGACGCCGGCCGGCACATCGCGCCAAGCCAGATGCGGATTGCGATTGGCCGATAAAGTGACGTTGGTTGCCGGATCGATTTTTCCGAAAGCATACTGTTCCGGAATGACGGCGCCGTCCTGAAATGAATTGCTGGCGAGTTGCATGGGAGCTCCTTGAGAACGGAATAAGCAGTTAGCTTAACTGCTTTTTCCGTTGTTCGCGTCCGAGAGAGAAACTGAGATTGGCCGCACTTGCAGCCAGAAGGTTACCGGCCCGTTATTGGTCAGCGTCACCTGCATGTCGGCGCCGAAGCGGCCGGTCTGCACCACGGGATGGATTGCCGCCGCGCGCTCGGCAAAATAGTCGAACAGGCGCCGGCCGTCTTCCGGCGCGGCGGCAGGCTGGAACGATGGACGCGTACCGGAATTGGTGTCGGCGGCGAGTGTGAATTGCGGCACCAGCAAGATGCCGCCGCCGACGTCGGCCACGCTGAGATTCATCTTGCCGGCCGCATCCGAAAATACGCGGTAGGCCAATAATTTCGCCAGCAATTTGTCGGCTTCTTTTACGGTGTCGCCGCGTTCGGCGCAAAGCAACACCAGCAAGCCTGTGCCGATGACGCCGATGTCAACACCATCCACCGCTACGCTGGCGCGGCTGACCCGCTGCAATAGAGCAATCATGCCAGGTCCGGATGCCTATGCGATCGGGAAAGCATCAAGTAAGCGTCACGCGCGCAAATTTGCGCTTGCCGACCTGCAGCACAAACGTGCCGGCTTCCACTTTCAGGCCTTTGTCGCTGATGACCGTGCCGTCGATGCGCACGCCGCCCTGTTCAACCATGCGCAGCGCTTCCGACGCCGATGCGCATAGATTGGCTTGCTTGAGCAACTGACCGATGCCGAGCGGCGCGCCGCTCAATGCCAGTTCGGCGATATCGTCCGGAATGCCGCCTTTGGAGCGATTCACGAAATCGGCCAACGCATCGTCGGCGGCCTGTTTCGAATGGAAGCGGGTCACAATTTCCTGCGCCAATGCGACTTTGATATCGCGCGGATTCCTGCCGCCGGCAACCTCGGCCTTGAAGCCGGCGATCGCATCCAGCGACTGCCACGACAACAGCTCGTAATAGCGCCACATCATCGGGTCCGAAATACTCATCAGCTTGGCGAACATGGTGTTGCCCGGCTCGGTAATACCGATGTAATTGCCTTTGGATTTGGACATTTTTTCAACGCCGTCCAGACCTTCCAGCAACGGCATCGTCAGAATGCATTGCGGCTCCTGACCGTAGTCTTTCTGCAATTCGCGGCCCACCAGCAAATTGAATTTCTGATCGGTGCCGCCCAATTCCAGATCGGCTTTCAGCGCCACCGAATCGTAGCCTTGCATCAGGGGATACAAAAATTCATGCACGGAAATCGGCGTGCCTTCTTTATAACGCTTGGTGAAGTCGTCGCGCTCCATCATGCGCGCCACCGTATAACGCGAAGCCAATTGAATCATGCCGCGCGCCCCGAGCTGATCGCACCATTCCGCATTGTGGCGAATTTCCGTTTTTTCGGCATCCAGCACCAGGCTGGCCTGCGCGAAATAGGTTTCGGCATTGATAACGATCTGTTCTTTGGTCAACGGCGGGCGGGTTGCATTGCGGCCGGATGGATCGCCGATCATCGATGTGAAATCGCCGATCAGGAAAATCACCTGATGCCCCAGGTCCTGTAGTTGACGCAACTTGTTCAGCACCACCGTGTGTCCCAGATGCAAGTCGGGGGCAGTCGGATCGAGGCCGAGCTTGATGCGCAAAGGCTTGCCGGTCTGCTCGGAGCGCACCAGTTTTTGCGTGAATTCGGCTTCGATCAGCAGCTCGTCGACACCGCGTTTGGCGACAGCCAAGGCGTGTTGAACCTGATCGGACAATGCTGCGGGAGATGTAACAGCGGATGCGGCGTTGGATTGTAATTCTGAAGTCATCGATATAACTAAAAAGTTGGTTCGTGTAGAAAATCGGGGTGTCGGCTTTGCTATAATGCGTGATCGTTTTTTTCTGCGCCCGGCATTCGGGTGCATCAAGTAGTTACCGTAGTAGTTACCCGTGCAAGCTGTAGTGTCGGCGCGTTTTTCAACGCAGTTTTACGACCTGCATGGCACATCTCTTGCGTGAATTCTTCCGCACTTATTCACTCAGCCAGTTATACAACTGGCAAATTTTAACTTATTGCATGTTACTTAAAGATAAATTCATCAGTATTCTCAGCAATATCCGGCAACGCATAGGTTCACGGCAAATTCTGCAGAATGTTTTAGGACAGGCTTTACAGCGGGCTTCCCTGCGAGTTTCTCTCGTCTCAAGCGCCATTATGCAGCGTATCCCTGAAGGGATTTCGCAACGTGTCGTGCATCGCATGCGCTTGCTCTCCGGCACTACGCGCAAAACCAAAATCATTTCGGCCGTGGCGCTGTTCTTTGCGGCCTGCGCGTTCGGCGCCGCCGGTGTCGTCCCCGATGCGCCGGATGCCTCCGATCTGCCGGTGCGTTCGGTACTGCTGAATCTGAACCTGCCGGACCTGTCGCAACAAGCGGAACAACTGGCCGACCAGGAACAATACTATTCCAGCGAAGAGCGCGTGCGTTCCGGCGATACGCTGGCCACACTGCTGACCCGGCTGGGCGTCGACGACAGCGAAGCGGCCGGTTTCATCAAATCGAATACGCTGGCCCACACCGTCATGCAATTGCATCCGGGCAAGCGTTTGCGGGCGCAAACCACCGCCGACGGCGAATTATTGCAATTGAGCACGACCATCACCGATGGCGATGCCATCAAGAATTTGCTGATTACCCGCGAAGGCGACGCCTTCAAATCTTTCGAAATGCCGGCTACGCTGGAGCGCCGCATCGAAATGCGCTCGGGCGAAATCCATTCGTCGCTGTTTGCCGCTACCGATGCCGCACAAATTCCCGACGCCATCGCATCGCAAATGGTCGACATCTTCTCGACCGAGGTCAACTTCGCCTCCGATCTGCGCCGCGGCGACCGCTTCAATGTGGTGTACGAAACCTTCTGGCATAACGGCGAACCGGTTCGCACCGGCCGCGTACTGGCCGGCGAATTCACCAATGACGGCGACACCTACAAAGCTATCTGGTTCGACGATCCGGCCAGCACGCAAGGCGGCAGCTATTACAGCCCGGACGGCAAATCGCTGAAAAAAGCCTTTCTCAAATCGCCTTTGGCATTCACCCGTATTTCATCCGGCTTCTCGATGCGCATGCATCCGATTCTCGGCATCTGGAAACAGCATAAAGGCGTCGATTTCGCAGCGCCTACCGGGACGCCCATCCATGCCTCCGGCGATGGCGTGGTCGATTTTGTCGGCACCCAGACCGGCTACGGCAATGTGGTCGGCATCAAGCACTGGGACCATTATTCGACGTTGTACGGCCATATGAGCCGCTTCGCCGCCGGCCTGCACAAGGGCGAAAAAGTCAGCCAGGGCGAAGTGATCGGCTACGTCGGCCAGACCGGCTGGGCTACCGGGCCGCACGTTCATTATGAATTCCGCATCAACAACGAACCACGCGATCCGATGTCGATCGATGTGCCGAACGCACAACCGCTGGTGGCGGCGCAACTGCAGCGTTTCCACGCGGAATCGGCCGAGATGGGCCGCCGCCTGGCCCTGCTGGGTGTGCAGGATGGCAGCACCAAGCTGGCCAGCAAATAAATAGGGAGCATGGCTATGGCTGAGTCATCGGCAATGGCATCCGGCGATACGCTGTATATCGGCATGATGTCCGGCACCAGTCTTGACGGTGTCGATGGCGTGCTCGCTGCTTTTCCTGCACAAGGCGGCGGGACAATCCGCACACTGGCCACGGCTTACATACCGTTCGATGACGACCTGCGCAATGCACTGATGGCGCTGCAATCGAGCGGTCCCGACGAAATCCACCGGGAAGCGCTGGTTGCCGCACAACTGGCCCGGCATTACGCCGCTTGCGCCGCACAACTGCAACTGAAATCGCACCCGCACGGCAATGGCGCGCAGGCAGCGGCCAATATCACCGCCATCGGCGTGCACGGCCAAACCATCCGCCATCGTCCCGAACTGGGCTATACCCGTCAAACCAATCATCCTGCATTACTGGCCGAATTAAGCGGCATCGACGTGATTGCCGATTTCCGCAGCCGCGATGTCGCCGCCGGCGGCCAGGGTGCGCCATTGGTGCCGGCGTTTCACCAGGCCATTTTCGGCACGCCGGAACAAACCCGTGTCGTCGTCAATATCGGCGGCATCGGCAATATCAGCATTCTGCCCGCCACGCTCGGCCAGCAAGGCCAAACCAGCCAGGCACTCACCGGCGGCTTCGATACCGGCCCCGGAAATGCCTTGATGGATGCCTGGAGTGCGCGCCATCTGCAGCAGCCTTATGACGACAACGGCGCATGGGCCGCTGCCGGCGTCATTCATCAGGGTTTGCTGAATGCCTTGTCGGATGAAGCATTCTTCCAGCAGCCCGCGCCGAAAAGCACCGGGCGCGATTTATTCCATATGGAATGGCTGGAGCAAAAACTCGCTGCGTTCGACGCGATTGCGCCGGTCGACGTGCAAGCGACATTAGCTGCTCTCACCGCCGGCAGTATCGCGCAAGCCATTACCGATTACGCGCCGGATGCAACTGAGGTCTATGTCTGCGGCGGCGGCGCGTACAACGGCCATCTGACGCAGTTGCTGAGCCATGCCCTGGCGTCGATGTCGGCATCCGCCACACCGCCCGTGGTGCAATCCACCGCGGTATTGGGCGTTGCGCCGAACCAGGTCGAAGCGCTGGCTTTTGCCTGGTTGGCGCATCGTTTTACGGAACGTCTGCCGGGCAATGTACCGGCTGTCACAGGCGCCGCAGGGCCACGCATCCTGGGGGCGCTTTATCCGGCATGACTTATTCAGGCGATCCGGCAATAAGCGCCGCCGGGCAACAACACCACCTTGCCGTTCAATTCCAGCATTAACAGATCGCTCTGCAACGACGCCGTGCTTTGCCCGCTGCATAGCGCCAGCGCATCCAGCGTGATCGGGTCGTAACCGATGTGCTGCAACAACGCATCGTCGTCGGCTGTCGAGGGCAGTAGCGATGCCATCGGCGCAACCACCGCATCAATCTGCCGACCTGCTCCAGCGCCGTAATCCGTCAACTCTTCCAGCACATCCTGCACCGATTCAACCAGCTTGGCGCCCTGCTTGATCAATACATGGCAGCCTTTCGACATCGGCGAATGAATCGAGCCGGGTATAGCCAGCACGTCGCGCCCCTGATCTGCCGCTACACGCGCCGTAATCAGCGACCCGGAGCGCAATGCCGCTTCCACCACCAGCACGGCTCTGGCCAATCCCGAAATGAGGCGATTGCGGCGCGGAAAATTGGCGGCAAGCGGCGGCATGCCCAGCGGATATTCACTGACGATGCAACCCTGCCGCGCGATCCTGTCGGCCAGCCTCCCATTGCGCGATGGATAAACCAAATCGATGCCGGTACCGATCACAGCCACGGTCGATCCCGGCCCGCGCAAACCGCCCTCGTGCGCCGCACTGTCGATGCCCAGGGCCATACCGGAAACGATCGTTTGCCCGGCGTGGCTCAATGCTTCTGAAAACCGTTCCGCATGCAACAAACCCTGCCGGCTGGCGTTACGGCTGCCCACTACCGCCACGGACGACTGCCTCAATAACGCAGCCTGCCCGAGCGCATATAACAGCAAAGGCGGGTCGGCAATCGTCAGCAATGCCGGCGGGTACGCGGCGTCGGCCAGTGTCAACAGATGCCGCTGCGCCCGCATTCCTCCTGCCTCCGCGCCTTGCCCGGCCGATGCTTCCGGCCCTGCAAGCCACGCCAGGGTACGCTCGATCAACGCCTGCAAGGCCGCACTGGGCGGCGCCAGCAAAGCATCTGCATGCGTGGCGGAAACGACGCGCAACAGAGCCGCGCGAGAGGCCGCGAAGATATGCTCCGGCAGCCCGAAATGCGCCAGCAAACGGCGCGCGGTGACGACGCCGGGGCCGCCGGGCATATGCGCCAGCCGCATCCACGCGCCGGTCGCCGTACGATCGTTGTCCCTACCTGTGATAAAATTTTTCATGTTTGCCGTTCCCGGTTCGTGAATTGACTAAAAAGATCAGAGCAAAAATAAGCCCGGAACCGCGGGGAAGCACTATCTGCAGCGATGTCCGGCGTGAATGGCGCAAGCGTTCCTGGTTGTTTTCGTGTTTCCCATTCCGCAACCCCGACATGCTATCGATTCCACCCAAAACTTGAACTGGCAAGAACCGGCCACATCTAATATTTATCAGCGAATACCTATCAACGACTGTTGTTTAACTGAAGACGCATGGCCTTATTACCTATCCTCCGCTATCCCGATGCACGCTTGCATAAAGTGGCCAAACCGGTCACCGAATTCGATGCGCGCCTCAAACAATTAATCGCCGACATGGCCGAAACCATGTACGACGCGCCAGGCATCGGCTTGGCCGCATCGCAGATCGACGTGCATAAACAATTGCTGATACTCGATATATCCGATACCAACAATCAATTGCAGGTATTCATCAATCCCGAAATAACCTGGGCCAGCGAAGAGAAAAAAATCTACGACGAAGGCTGCCTGTCGGTGCCCGGCATTTATGACGGCGTGGAACGTCCGGCGCGCATCAAGGCGCGCGCACTGGATGCCGATGGAAAATCATTTGAAGTGGAAGCGGAAGGTTTGCTGGCGGTTTGCCTGCAGCATGAAATAGATCATCTGAAAGGCAAGGTCTTCGTCGAATATCTGTCGCCGCTGAAGCGCAATAGAATCAAGACCAAAATGCTGAAGGAAGAACGCGATCTAAAACGCGGCTAGAAATGAGAGATGCGATCGAAAACGCCGGCCAGGCTATACCGCCTGGCCGGCGTTTTTTTATGGGATCTTGCAGAAGCGCCTTACAGAAATCTCCCCAGCAGAAAAACCACCGTCGACAGCAAGATTGTCGAAGCGAACGGCAGCGAGAAATGACGGCCGAACAATGTGAAACGCACATCGCCCGGCAAGCGCCCGACGCCCAGTTTTTCCAGCCACGGCAGCAACTGGGAAAAGATCACCAGCGCCAGAAAAATCACCAATACCCAACGAATCATTTTGAACCTTTAAAGGCGATAACTACGGTCGTGCTGCAAAAGACGTTCAGGCCATTCGACCTGGCGACCAACCGCCAATACCTTGAACAGCTCGCCCATCTCGGCCGGCGAGATCAGCTTTTGGACCGCGTTTGCCTGCGGCAGATATTGCGCCGCCTGCTCCGGCGACGTCCGCAATAACAGATCGCCGATACCGGCGCTCAACAGAAACCCGGCCTGGCTGGTATATCCCAGCAGATCCAGCCCGCCATCGACCGCCGCCTGCGCCATGGCGGTGAAATCCACATGCGCGGTCACATCCTGCAAACCCGGCAGATAAAAAGGATCGGGATGCGCGTGATGCCGGTAATGGCACATCAAGGTGCCCTGCGAACGTTGGCCGAGATAATATTCATGCCCCGGAAAGCCGTAATCGATCAATAACGCGAGCGCGCCGCTTCGCTCTTGTGCTTGCCCGCCACCGAGCAGCATCGTCGCCAGCGAGCGCATGAAAGCCGCGGCGACCGGATGTACTTCAGTCAGATAACCGGCCGGTAAATCGTCCGCATCCGGGATCTGCGCCACCAGCGACGGATCGCAGGGACGGTCGGCAAAGACGAAGGCGGCGCCGATGCCGTCCGTGTCGCCAATGCCCTCGCCGGCGGCACAGGCCACGCCGCGCTCACACCAGCCGTCGGCGCCTTTAACGACCAGCGACACCGGCATCGCATCGAGTACTTCATTGCCGATGACCACGCCGGAAAACCGCGCCGGCCAGCTATCGAGCCACGCTACATTTGGAAACGCCGCCAGCGTTTGTTGTTGCCTGGCACGCAGTTGCGGCGACACCTCGATAATCAGATACTGCTGTAAAGCGATGCCCGCCGCCGTCAATTCGGTCAGAATATCGCAGGCCAGCTTGCCGCTGCCGGCGCCGAACTCAAGAATGGCGGGGGCGGTCTGGGCGAACATTTCACCGGCCAGCCGCGCCAGCGTTGCGCCAAAAAGCGGCGAAAGTTCCGGCGCGGTTGTAAAATCACCGTCTTTGCCCAACTTTGCCGCTCCGCCGCTGTAATAACCGATATGTGGCGCATACAGCACCAACTCCATGTATCGCGCAAATGAAATCCAGCCCTGCTGACGGCGGATTTCATCGACAATCAGGCGTTGCAGGGAACGGGAGGCGGCGAGCGCGTCGCCGGAAGGTGTGGGCAGTTGCAGTTGCATCGCCGTATTGTATTGGAAACCATGAATCCCGATCCACAAAAAAACGCACAAAAAAGCGCACCAAAGGTCGCTCTGGTCACCGGCGCCGCCCAGCGCATCGGCCGGGTGATTGCGCTCGCCTTGGCGCGGCAGGGCTGGGACATTGCATTGCATTACCGCCATTCCGCGCAGGAAGCGCAGCAGACCGTACACGAAATTGAAGCCCTGGGGCGGCGCGCACTGGCCATCCAGGCCGATCTGGCCGATCTGAACAGCGTGCCCCGCCTGCTGCAGCAAGCTACCGCGCTGGGTCCGGTCAGCTGCCTGGTCAACAATGCTTCGCTGTTCGAACACGATACCGCCGAGACCTTCAGCGGCGCCATGCTGGACGCGCATATGCACATAAATCTGGCGGCGCCGGTGTTATTGACGCGTGCGCTGCATGCCGCCACGCCGGACGGCGCGCAAGCGGTGGTGATCAACTTGCTGGACCAGAAGCTGTTTAATCTGAATCCCGATTTCCTGTCTTACACGCTGTCGAAAGCCGCGCTGCACACCGCCACTACCGTGCTGGCGCAGGCACTGGCGCCGAAATTGCGCGTGGTCGGCATCGCCCCCGGCCTGACCATGCAATCCGGCGATCAAAGCGCCGCCGGTTTTGCCAATGCACACGGCGTAACGCCGCTCGGCAAATCCAGCACGCCGGAAGATATCGCCGCTGCCGTCTGCTATCTCGCCACGGCGAGCGCGGTTACCGGCGCCACACTGGTGGTCGACGGCGGCCAGCACCTGATTCCCCTGCAACGCGATGTGATGTTTCTGGCGCAATGAGATTGACGCAAGCATTTACTATTCAAACGTCAACATCGCGCCATCGGCCCTATTTAAACAATCTACTTTACTGACCCTCTTATGCTGCCCTCCCTCTCTTATGCCGGTCTGAACGATTGCCGCCGACTGTTTCTGCGCGACTATGAAGTACTGATCAATATCGGCGTCCATGAATTCGAAAAAAAGGGCGAGCAGCGCATTCTGATCAATGTCGATCTGTTTATCCCGCTGGTCCTGTCGACGCCGAAAGAAGATTCGCTGGATGAAGTGGTCGATTACGATTTCATCCGCAGCACCATCGCCAGGCGCATGGCGCAGGGCCACATTCATTTGCAGGAAACCTTGTGCGACGATGTCGTCAAGGCGATGCTGGCGCACCCGAAGGTGCGCGCGGTGCGTGTCTCGACTGAAAAACCCGATGTCTATCCCGACTGCGCGTCGGTCGGCGTCGAAGTATTTCGCATTAAGGAAGGTGTGTAAATGTCCATTGAACTTGCCGAAGCTGCATCTGCACCCGCATCCGCAGCCAGCTACAAGCAGATCGAAAAGATCGCGCACGAAAACAACAAATTGCACAAGCGCCTGTGCCGCCTGGTCGGCCAGGCCATCGGCGATTACAACATGATCGAGAACGGCGACAAGGTGATGGTTTGCCTGTCCGGCGGCAAAGACAGCTACGCCCTGCTCGACATCCTGCTCACGCTGCGTGAGCGCGCGCCCATCGATTTCGACATCGTGGCCGTCAACCTGGACCAGAAGCAGCCCAACTTCCCGGCGCATATCCTGCCGGACTATTTAAGCAAACTGGGCGTCGCTTATCACATCGAAAATCAGGATACTTACAGCATCGTCAAGCGCGTCGTGGAAGAAGGCAAAACCACCTGCGCGCTTTGTTCAAGACTGCGGCGCGGCATTCTGTACCGCGTCGCCAGCGAGCTCGGCGCCACCAAAATCGCATTGGGCCATCATCGCGACGACATCATGGAGACATTTTTCCTGAACATGTTTTTCGGCGGGAAACTCAAAAGCATGCCGCCAAAACTGCAATCCGACGACGGCAAACAGATCGTGATCCGGCCTTTGTCCTACATCAAGGAAGCCGATCTGATCCGCTACGCCGAAGTCAAACGGTTCCCGATCATCCCTTGCGATCTGTGCGGCAGCCAGGAAAATCTGCAACGCAAGCAGATCAAGAACATGCTGCGCGAATGGGAAAAAACGCATAAAGGCCGTGTCGACAACATCTTCGCCTCCTTATCCACGGTAGCTCCCTCGCACCTGATGGACAGAAATCTATTCGATTTTGCCGGTCTGAAAGCCAGCGGCCTGCCCGATCCGAACGGCGACACCGCCTTCGACGAAGAACCCTGCGCCGTTCCGGCGATGCCTGGAACAATAACGCTGCATCGGGAAACTGAGGACTAATCGGCGTAATGAAATTACCGAGGCCAACCGGATCAAGCGGTCTAATTCAAAAAAGTAATAAGCAAATAATGAAAATGCACAGCGGCCATACCGGCGAAGATAAAGCCATATAGCTGCAAATTTAACGCTTTTAGATGGAATGAGCGATAAAAACCCCCTTGATTCAAGCTTCAACGCCTATAGGCCCATGTTTTAATTTGACTGTCCAATTACTAACAGCCAGACATCCTGCTCCCGGGATGACCTACGAAAATTAAAATATGTCAGTCGTGAATCGCGTACTCGCAGCAGGGCCTGTCGACATCAAAACATCCGGCCTCCTATCCGGCTTTCGTCGCCTTGCCGCATCGAAAGCACGCTCATGAGCAATCATTTCTGGCGCGGTAAAAAAGTCTTTATTACCGGACACAACGGCTTCAAGGGCAGTTGGCTGACAATATGGCTCAACCGCATGGGCGCCGAGTTGTACGGCTATTCGCTGGCGACGCCGGACAACGAACCCAATATGTTCGACTTGACGCTTCTGAGCAGCGCCATCAACACCACAATCGGCGATGTGCGCGACCAGAAAGCGCTGCGCGACGCAATGGTCAAAGCGCAGCCGGATATCGTTTTTCACATGGCGGCGCAACCGCTGGTGCGCGAATCCTACCGCACGCCGGCCGATACCTTTGCCACCAATGTAATGGGCACCGTCAATCTGCTGGAAGCCGTGCGCGCGGTACCGGATATCCGCTCGGTGGTCGTCATCACCAGCGACAAATGCTATGAAAACCGCGAATGGCTGTGGGGCTATCGCGAAGACAATCCGATGGGCGGCCATGACCCGTACAGCGCCAGCAAAGGCGCGGCCGAACTGGTCGCAGCCTCCTACCGCCGTTCATTCTTCAACGGCAGCGGCGACAACCAGACCGCGCTGGCCACCGTGCGCGCCGGCAACGTGATCGGCGGCGGCGATTTCGCCCCCGACCGCCTGGTGCCGGACATCATCCGCGCGCTGATCCGCCGCGAATCCGTCACGATCCGCAATCCGAACGCCGTGCGTCCGTGGCAATTCGTGCTGGAACCGCTACGAGGCTATTTGAACATCGCGCAGCATTTGTATGAATCAGGACAAGATTACGCCGAGGGCTGGAATTTCGGTCCCACCGAAACCGACGCGCAAACCGTAGCGCAAATCTGCGCCACACTGAACCATTCGCTGCAAACGTACGATGTCGGCACGGTCGACATCAAATTGGAAAAAGCGCCTCTGGATCTCCATGAAGCGGCGATGCTGCGCCTGGATATTTCAAAGGCGCGGCAGCGGCTGGACTGGATACCGAAAATGGAGTTGTATACCGCGCTGGAACTGACCGCTGACTGGTACGCGACCTATTTGCGCAAGGGCGATTTGCGTGCGCGCAGTGAAGCGCATATCGAGTTCTTCCAGAAAGTGGCCTGATGATTTTACCTGCCAAATACTAGAACAGGCTACCAATGACTGACAAGTTCGATCCCGTCGGCCGAGACCCGAAGCAAAACCAAAACGCGATGCCCGGCTTGATGCGCAAAGGCATCATTCTTGCCGGCGGCTCAGGCACGCGCCTGTATCCAGCCACGACGGTCATTTCCAAACAGCTATTGCCGGTGTACGACAAACCAATGGTGTATTACCCATTGACCAGCCTGATGCTCACGGGAATTCGCGACATCCTGATTATTTCGACGCCGCAGGATACGCCGCTCTTTGCAGAGTTGCTTGGAGACGGCCATAAGTGGGGCTTGAATCTGAGCTACGAAGTACAACCGTCGCCGGACGGCCTGGCGCAAGCATTCATCATCGGCCGTTCGTTCATCGGCAATGCCCCGTCGGCGCTGGTCCTGGGCGACAATATTTTTTATGGCCGCGAATTCGAAACGCAGTTGCGCACCGCATCGAGCCAGACTCATGGCGCCACGATTTTCGCTTATCACGTCAACGATCCGGAGCGTTACGGGGTGGTAGAATTCGACCGTCAACGGCGCGCCATCGACATCGTCGAAAAGCCGGCCGCTCCGAAATCGAATTATGCGGTGACCGGCTTGTATTTTTACGATAACCAGGTTTGCGATATTGCCGACAACATCAAACCCTCGGCACGCGGCGAACTCGAAATCACCGACGTCAACCGCACGTATCTTGAACGCGATCAATTGCAAGTGGAACTGATGGGGCGCGGCATCGCGTGGCTCGACACCGGCACGCATGAATCACTGCTGGAAGCCGGCCAATTCATCGCCACGATCGAAAAACGGCAAGGCCTGAAAGTCGCCTGCCCGGAAGAAATAGCTTATCGCCGCGGATACATCGACGCCGAACAATTGGAAAAACTGGCAGCGCCCTTGAAAAAGAATGCCTATGGCCAGTATTTGATGCAGTTACTGACCGACACAAGTTATTGAAAATGCGAATAAGCCCTACCACCCTGCCGGACGTTCTCTGCATCGAACCTAAAGTATTCGGCGACACGCGAGGTTTCTTCTACGAAAGCTTCAACGCGCGCCTGTTCGAACAATTGACCGGCGTCAGCGCAAATTTCGTTCAAGACAATCATTCGAAATCCGCCCGGCATGTCTTGCGCGGCCTGCACTATCAAATCCGGCATCCGCAAGGCAAGCTGGTGCGCGTTACCGCCGGCGCTGTGTTTGACGTCACCGTCGACATCCGGAAGCATTCTCCCACTTTCGGAAAATGGTCGGGCACCCTGCTTTCGGATGAAAACAAACTTCAGTTGTGGGTCCCGCCCGGATTCGCGCACGGCTTCACCGTACTCAGCGAATCTGCGGAATTTTTATACAAGACAACCGACTATTGGATGCCGGAACACGAGCGCTGCATCCTCTGGAACGATCCTGCGATCGACATCGACTGGACCATACCGGGCGCACCGATCATGTCCGACAAAGATAAGGCCGGTACATTACTGGCAGATGCGGAGATTTTCGATTGAAGATTCTGCTGACCGGCCAAAGCGGCCAAATCGGCGGCGAGCTTGCGCAAAACCTGCCCGGCCTGGGCGAAGTCGTTTTCTTTCCCCGTACCGTAATGGATTTAAGCGATCTCGATCAGGTTCGCGATGTAATACGTGCCGTGCGGCCTGATTTAATCGTCAACCCTGCCGCCTATACAGCCGTTCCCAAAGCCGAATCGGAACCGTCGCTTGCTACCCTGATAAACGGCGAAGCGCCCGGCGTGATGGCAGAGGAAGCGGAGCGGCTAGGCGCGGCAATCATTCACTACTCGACCGATTACGTTTTCGACGGCACGCAAACCAGACCGTACGATGAAGCTGCACCGACCAATCCGCTCAGCGTTTATGGACAGAGCAAACTGGCCGGCGAACAGGCGGTAATACGCAACTGCGAAGCACACTGGATATTGCGCACCAGTTGGATCTACGGCGTCCAGGGCGGCAATTTCATGAAGACCGTCATACGGCTGGCACAGGAACAAGCGCAACTGACGATGATCAACGATCAATTCGGCGCGCCGACGTGGGCCAGGACAGTCAGCCGCGTGACACGGGAAATGCTGAGCGAAAGCCGCGGCAACGCAACGCCGGCGCTAAGTCGAATCCGCTCAACCACCGGCATTTATCATTTGACGGCAAGCGGCGAAACAAATTGGTATGAATATGCCTCGCTCATCGTCGACCATCTGCGCGCTCGCGGCGTTCCAACGAAAATAGCCGGCAGCGCTGCGATTATGCCGATTCCGACACCGCCGGGTCTTCCGGCCAGGCCGAAAAGTTCGCGCCTTGCGCTCGACAAGTTGGCAAACGTCTTCAAGCTGCACGTGCCGCATTGGCGTTCAGACGCAATCAAATGCCTGGATGAAATTATCGACAATTCCGAATTCATTCGTGCCGGCGGCTCATTGAATATAGTCAAAGAGAAATAATGAAAACCAATATTTTTCAAATATATTACGACGCTGCAACCCAGGCGCAGATCGATCCGGGATTCATTCCGCTGGAAAATCCAGGCAATCCGCGTCCCGATTGGCGCGAGTATTGGCCGATGCGTAATTATCTGTTGGCCAATACGCTAAACGAAAATGAGTTGTATGGGTTTCTATCGCCCAGTTTTCACGGGAAATCGCTTCTGACTTCTGCCCAAGTCCATGAATTCATCAATGCCAATCCTGGCTACGATATCTATTCCTTTTCGCCGCTGAGACAGGATTCGATGTGCTATCTGAATGTCTTCGAGCACGGTAATCGCTACCATCCGGGAATGGTAGAGGTCGTCGATGCGTTCATGCGCTCAATCGGGGTAGAGATCGATTACACTGGTCTGGTGATGGATTTGCGGTCGACAATATTCTGTAATTACTTCGTTGCCAAACCTGCTTTCTGGGAAAAATGGTTTGCGATTACCGAACGCATATTCGAAGTCAGTGAATTCGAAGACAGCGATCTGGCCAACAGAATCAAGGGGCTGACCGAATACCGGCAAAAAAGTCCGGTCGATATGAAGGTTTTCATTGTCGAACGAATCGCTTCGATGATCGTCGCGCTTGACCCGACATTGAGCGTGGCGCATTTCGATATCGAAAAAATGCCTTGGTCGGAAATTACTTATTATCCGTATCGAAACGAAATGATGACGGCGAACGCATTGAAAATCGCGTACGCACAAACGGGGAATAAAACTTATTTGCGCAATTTCTTTGAATTGAGAAATCAGATATTCGAGAAATGCGATCCTAGCTATCCGAATGAGCGGAAAGATCATTTCTTTTAATGGATTCATGATGAGACCGTTGCACTACGTCCGAATTTTTCAGACGTTTTAGTCCACCACAATTACGCTATTACGCCATTCCGAAAATGACGATATCCGCAACGCCGAAAAATATTCTGATCGTATGCAGCCACTTCTGGCCTTCCATGGGAGGGGTGGAATCGGTAATGGGACAGCTCAGCACCGAACTGGTCAAATCCGGCTACGCCGTCACGGTACTGACCCAGAACCTGCCAAACCGCACATCCAACAACTTTCATGGCGTAGTGATTGCGGGGGCCGACGGTCATCAGTTTCCTGCGGCCATTCGTGCCGCTGTAGCGTCAGGCGAGTTCGATTCCTGCATTCTGGTACAGGATCCGCTAGGCATGATTATCTGGAGTATTGAAGGGCTCACACCGCCATCGCACACTCGGATACTGATTCAACCCGTGATCAATGAAGACGGCTATTCGCGCTGGAAGGATAACGCAGAATTCCGCAATCGCCTGACGACTATTTTGAGGGCGGCGGATGCGACGCTGGTGATGACAAAAAATGGTCCCGACACCCGTTTTATGCGTAGCGAAGGCATCGACCATGCCTATGTGCCGAATGCCACGACACAGGTCAGGCCGGCGGGCGATTTCCGGGCCGAGTACGGCATTGCTCCGGGAAAATTCCTGGTTCTGCACATCGCCAATCTTTACTGGGTCAAAAATCATATCGGCCTGATCGACGCACTGCCCGATATGCCATCCGACTGGCAACTGGTCATGGTGGGCAATGTCAGCGGTGAAACCGATTGCGGCGAAGCAGTCATGTCCAAACTCGCCAGCCGTCCTGAAATCAAGTTTATTCCCGGCCTGTCCCGCGAATGGGTAGCGGCGGCCATGGAGGCAGCCGATGTAGTCGTGCTGGCGTCCAAAGGCGAGGGTTCGCCAATCACCATACTAGAAGCAATGTCGCATGAGAAGCCTTGGCTCGCCACACCGGAGTGCGGTGCCGCCAACGATCACGTCGGCGGAATAATTACCGAGTTGAGATATTTCAAGGCGCATCTGCAGGTACTTGCCGACGACCGGGCGCTACGCTCGTCGCTTGGGAAGATCAGTTACGCCCACTGGGACCAATGTTATTCTTGGCGGGTGGCGATTGCCGGCTGGATCGACCTGATCGAACATGGACGCCTGCAGCGGCAGTTCGAACCGGATCCATCCCTGCGCGACCAGATGGATCAGGCACGTCGAAAAATCGCGGCGGCGCTGCCAGGGGGTTGCGGCAGCGACGGTATTGCACCATCCCAAGCTCAACCGACCGCGCCGTCGGCCGACATCAAACAGAATCAAGGTAGACGTAATATGAAAGCTGCTGCACTGTTTTCAATTATAGTGACGACGCACCGCCGGCCGAAGCTGCTGGAACGGGCGCTGTTGTCACTGCTGGCGCAAAGCTTCGCGGACTTCGAAATCGTACTTGTGACCGATGAGGCCAGCGCCGAAACCAAGACCATCGGCTGCCGTTATCTGCGCGAAGACGATATATTCCTGATATTGCCAAACACAAAAGGGCCATCGGAAACCCGGAACGCCGGCGTTTATCACGCGAAAGGGCGTTTTGTCCTGTTTTTGGATGACGACGATACGTTTCATCCGCATTTCCTGCAGGCGCTTGTAGAAAATAACAGTTTCAAGGCTGACGCAGTGAACTACGTCAACTATACGAAGCTGAGCGAAACACGGAGCACCTCATCGATCCACACCACGGCAACCGAGAACGTGGCAATCGGCGGCATTGGCATACAAAATCTGCTGGTTACCAATTTCATTCCAAACAATGCGTTCGCCTATGCGTCGGCCATGGCCAAAGGCAACCAGTTCGACCAATACCTGAACAGCCATGAAGATTGGGATTACCTGATTGCGCTGCTGTTTAAGTATGAATTCAATTTTATCGACATTTATGGTCCGATCGTCCATGTGAACCAGGGAGACAGCCGGAATAACGACGCCAAGACCAGCGGCGCAATGGTGTTGGATTATTTGTCGATTTATCGTAAATGGCCTTATCCAGATCAAAAGGTCAGGGAGGCGCGCCAGGCGACGCTGAAATCCCAGGGTGTGGAACTTCCACATGAGCTGCTTTGATGTAGATCCGAAAGGCGAGAAATTTTTATTTTTCTAGAATCGATTATGCACATCAAGCATCACCCCTTGGATTGAAGAACAAAAATCGGTCTGTTGAGAAATTCGCCCATCGAATCATCCCGCTCGATATTACTGTCACTAACCGGTGCATATACAATACCGTCGCCGACGCGTTGTGCAATACCAATGTTTTTTATATCCCAGTGATCCCTCGTACCCTCAGTTATATACTGAATCATTTCAGCTTTAGTGCCATGCTCGAACAAACAAACATTGCGATTGCCTTTCCAATTAAAGCCTAGCTGAAAGATAAGTGTGGATGTGTGGCTACGCAGTGCATTTAACTGTTCCATCATCAACTTCTTTGCCGACGCGATATCCAGACTTTGATTACCGTAATCGTCACCTAAGTGATGTAGTACATTTAAAAGAAACGTTACATCGTATTTTCCGTCAATCGATTGAAAATCCAAATATTCGTTATGAAAGTCAAACCTTTTTTCCTCGCCAGTGATCTGTATCGCCTTATTAAGATACTGCCCGCAAGACAACTTCCCCTCATACCCGGTAACGTTTTTGGCGCCGATATCCAGAAACCCGAATAGAAAATAGCCAATATTACATCCGATATCAAGCACTCGTTTGCTCTTGAAATCTACGTTGTCACAAAAGAAAGCGAATCGCTCGCGCTCATAAAAAGTGTACTTATTCCGGTCCTTATCATCTGTGAAAATCGCATTAAGACGCTCGGGCAAGATATGGTACCCGATATGCTTTTCCGTCTTGTTGTGCTGCTGCAGCAGCGAACGAAGTTCTGATGCGGCGCTTTTTGTTGCGGCTTCCATTTTTATCCTCTCAATTTAAACCATTTTGAGCAAACCAAGATCCTAACAATGCGATTGGTTCACCATTAAAGAAATTATCGAAAACTGTCAGCGCTTCATCTTGCGTAAACAAGCCTTCTACAACATGTTTCCAATAAATGGAATCACTACGACTGATAACCAGGTTAGCTCTAATCGGAATCGATTCGTATCCCAGAGCAGCAGCCGCAGACGCGCGATGATTACCGGCAGTAATCAACCATCTCCATTCATGTTTCTCGTTCACAAGTACGGTAGCCTTGACATCGCCGTCGCTTTCATCAGATCGAATATAACCCTGCTTGTCAATGCACTTCAGCACGTGAAGAATTCTCTCTGCTTCAATCAAAATTTTTGATTCGCTGACAGGCCCGCAAAAGAGCCATCCATCGCTTATACCCATCTCTCTACCTACCGCCATATTCTCCGATAAGGCCGCGTTCTCGTACGCGCTTTGATATGATTCCAGAGAACGCGCTCGCCATGGAAAAACACCCGCCCACGGTGGCGAATCAAGTAATTTTTGATGGCTCGTATCATTTAGACCAAGCCACTGAGCTGCGTTTAGCGGCTGAACCATTTCATAATATTTACCTAAACAATCCGCAATGACATTGACAGCCCCAGACTTGTTTATTCCATAATGTACCGCCTTGCGAGCAGCGATAACAAATGGTGTCGAATTTTTAGTATTAAGCCCAGGTTGAGCGCGTCCATGTTCGAGCTTGCCATTTAGTATTGCGGCAGAATATATTTCACTGTATCTAAGGCTAAGCGGATGGTTCGTAGTTTCCCTCAGATTGAGTAAATTATTAATATCATGCACCATGAATAAACCCTCTATTTTCATCTAATGCGGCAGACGCGGAGAGATATCCCACTGCCTTGCCGCGCCCCATCTGCAAACCGGACCGGCATCCTGAAATACATTTGCCTAGTTCAAGCCATCCGTTTCACCAATAAATTCGAAGAAATCGGAATCTAAATTGGGCGAAAAAATGGACGGGCAAAACCTTTCGCCAGAAAGCAAAAAACCACCATCCGCATGCAATACCAATCGCCCCTCATCCAGCCATCGTAAAAACTGAAGCGTCGAATAATATTGCGAAAGAAATATTTTGTGACGATTTTCGGCGATGGGAAGTGCCCTGTCGAGCGGGATGGCAGCTTGAATAATAGACGTGCCCGTATCCATTCCCTCATCAATCATATGAAGCGTGCTGCCCATAAATGTGCAACTTGAATCGAGAGTATCTTCAAAGCCTCTCATGCCTTTGAATGACGGCAGTATGGAAGGGTGACAATTAAAAATCCGCCCCTTATTTTTTTGAAGGAAAACACCTTTGAGCAGTCTGGTATAAAAACTAAGGAAAATCACATCATGATTATCGCGATACCTTTGATAAAGCGCATCCGAAAATGAATGACCATCGCTCGACGCTATCTTGACGCTTTGAATGCCGAACGAATCAGCCACCGATAGAAAACCGCAATCCCTATCTGAGACAGCTTCAACCGACATTTCGCGAACGAACGAATGTCGGGCGATTTTCGAGAAGACGCCTCCTCCTGTGCTGCCAATAAGAACCAATTTATAACGAGCCATCATGCGCTTTAGAGAAATTCATAGTCGCCTACCATGTCAATGATTGAGTCGACATCATTGTTCATAACAACATCAATTATCGATAATCCTGAAATGAACTCTTTAGCGCCCATTTGCTTATAACTGCGCAAACGTGGTTTGACGAACGACAGATTGATACCGCTCTCCAGAAAATAAGACTTATTGTAGAGCGCCGCTCCACCGATGGCATTAACGTAAAGATTGGATTGAAGAGATTTTGTGATTTCAATTAGCCGGTCGGCCTTATCGGCGCCTCGCGAACTTTGAAATGCCTCGGAAGAGCGAATAAATTTTTGCTCAATACCGATTAACTTGTAAAATTTCTCAACAGAACTGATGGCAACGTCAGATATCGATGTGAAATCAGCTTTAAGCACTTCTTCAACGTAATTAAAACCGATATCGAAGTGTGGCGTTTTACAATACGACTGATAGATTTGCTTTAGCAATTTTTTCCTGCAGTCTTCAAATGCATGCATTTTAACGTTGCATATAAGTTCATTTTGGCTTCCATTTGAAAGCGGGATTGTGAATTTATAGGGATCGCCGTTAACAAGTATCTGGTTTCGGTTAATCCAGCCTCGATTGATGAAATTCACATCGTCATAAAATACAAAAATATCGCTTGCCTGAATCAAACAGAAATATCCAATGTATGGAAATACATATGGCTGCATGATAGCGACGGTATTCGCCAGCTTAGAATCGAGACTTGTCACGAATAAGGTCAATTACTTTAGAAATTGTTTCTTGATCCAAATCAGGGAATATAGGCAAGCAAAGAACTTGGTCGGCAGCCTCAAGCGCGACCTGCAAATTATCTCGACTGGCGGAATGCAGCATTTTATACATCGAAAATTCGGAAATCAGCGGATAAAAATATCTTCTGACATTAATTCCGATTTCCTTAAATTCCGAATAAAGAGCATCTCTCGATATCGGATAATCTTGATTTATAAAAATAGGAAAATAAGAATAGTTATATACTTTTTCCTGATTCATCGGCGTTAATCTGATGCCGGGAATGCCTTTCAATCCCTCTCGATACAGCGTATCAATTTTTTTTCTCGATGCGATCGACTCATCGACATACTTTAGCTGCAGCAACCCAAGCGCCGCCGAAAACTCATTCATCTTTCCATTTATACCTGGAGCCACCACCGAAATTTCGTTGGCAAATCCGAAGTTTTTTAAATAGTCTATGCGCTGTTTTGTTTTCTTATCAGGCGATACGATCGCCCCGCCTTCAAAAGTATTGAAAACTTTTGTAGCGTGAAAACTCAGGATCGACAAATCGCCATGATTCAAAATACTCCCGCTATCCTCCTCAACGCCAAATGCATGTGCTGCGTCATATATCACTTTTAAGTTGTATCTGTCAGCTATTTCCTGGATAGCATTAACGTCACAAGGATGACCATAGCAATGAACGGCTAATATCGCGGTAGTTTGCGGCGTGATCGCCGCTTCTATTTTCAATGGATCTATATTCAGAGAATGCCGATCGATATCGACAAACACTGGCTTAATGCCATTCCAGAGCAAAGAGTGGGAGGTCGCGACGAACGAATAGGGAGTCGTGATGACCTCTCCAGTAATACGCAAAGCTTGGAAGGCGGAAATAAGCGCCAAAGTCCCATTTGTAAAAAGGGAAATAAAACCGACACCAAGAAATTCACTGAGCTCCTTTTCAAATTGCTCATGAAAAGGACCTTTATTCGTCAGTTGTCCGCTCTCCCATATTTTTTTTAAATAGGGGATAAATTCTTCCAGCGGGGGCAAAACAGGTTTAGTTATATTAATCAAAATATTAGTCTTTAATCAAACGTAAATCAGCCCTTGTCGTAATAAGCACCGGCGACGCTATTCTTAATCCGGAGCTGGTCACCAATCATTCAATCGCAATCAAGCTAAGAATTTAAATATAACGCAGCTTTGGAGATCGGACCGAATTGGTTATTCGGTATTGCCTTGCCAAGCAAGGTGACGAAATGGTTATAAATTATTTGATCGAAATCGGCCTTATATTTTTGATCAAATGATGCCTGCATTTTTTTTAACAATCTAATAAACTCAGCTTCAAAATCCAGATTGGCATTTATGTTCGACTCGTACTTACCCGTAAAACTGTTAGGGTTCTGACTCCTCCAACTACTAAAGTCAAAAGGCAGATAAAGCGCTCCATTTCTGAGACTCCCTAAAACCTGATAAATATAATCGCCGACCGGCTGCTTTTCAAAGATCCACGCCGGTGCATTCTTGAAAATGTCCGTTCTTAACAGAATGGACCCCGTATGCATAAATCCACCGTCGCCGCGGATTACATCTGAAGCCGGGATGTTCAGCGGCGTATCTCCATATGAGCCCAAAAGCTGGTTGACTCTGGTGCCTTGCAAATTGACGACCTGTGACCGGCCAAAACAGATATCGATATCTTTAAAGGTATCCAGCGCATCCTTTTGAAGCTGCAGTTTATTGATATCGATCCAGAAATCGTCTCCCTCTAACAGAGCGATATATTCCCCTTCGACTTGCTCAAGCATATCCAAAAGAAATGGAATTCTTTTTTGGTATCGGTTATTGGCTTTAAAAATTCTTTTTACCTGAATATTTTTGCCCCTTAAAGCCTCGTCTCCAATTGCTTGCGTCCTATCCGAAGAATTATCATCATGCCAAATAATTTCAATTTCATCTAAATTGCTTTGATTCAAAATACTATCTATACACTCGCCAATGAATAATTCATGGTTGTATGTAATGAGAAAAATTGATATTTTTTTTGACATGTTTTAAGTCACGTTTAAAGTTATATTTGAGGCGCAAGTCACGCTGCCGACGGCATCACAGCTTCAAATATGCACCTGATAGTTGCGTATTTATGTTCATGCGGATAGGGCTGGGATTGGAAACCGTTGCAGGTTTCGGCCGATCCACGGGAGACGTCGTGCCGGCTGCACGCAAACCAAATTCAGCGTAGCTGCTTATCGCAAACAGGTTTATCCCTTCGTATGCCAGTACGTCGCCGATCAGCTTGTCTTCATAAAACTCGCCCTCGAACGTGCCCGGAAAACGCAATAATGAAAACACGACTTTTTCGAGAGGGCCCGGGCCAAGATAATACGCGCTACCGCAGGCCCAAGGCTGCAAGACCGGACGGCCATACACTTTTCGATTCATCGCAGGGTCGTCGCATTTTCCCCAATGCGAACACCGGTCGAATTGAGCGGTCTGCACCACCACGCCTGCGTAACCATTTTCGTGGGCCATCTGCGCCAGTCTTTGTTGTAACTTTGTCGCATCCGACAGCGCCATATCGTCATCGACCTTCAGCACACCGACGTTACTACCCAGATTCTCATAAATCCAAATCAATGCTGCCGCCACTTTTTTTGTTCTGTCTTCGTAACTATCCGAGGCATCTACCTGAAGAGCACGAATATGCTGAATCGATGCAGTATCCGATCCACTCACGATCAAGTACTGAATATTTCCTTTATCAAATTGCCACGCCAGTTTTGCGGCTTTTTCTTCGTTTTTTTTGCTGGTAACGATCAACACGATGTTTTCAACGATGGCTGCCTTGCCGACATAATTTTTGTAGTCGCCGAGGATGTCGTTATTTTCCGGCGCAGTGCCAATCGCGGCTCTCAAGGCAGTCAATCCGGCCGAGCGATTGCCGCGCGCCACTTCCACCTGGAATCTCTTGTAATCCAGCGCCCATTGAAATTCCGACCTGATATGGGCATGGTCGTTTTCAAGGCGCGTGCATTCTTTCAGAATGCTGTCCCAAGTCAGCGGAATGGCCGGCGTCTTCAATAGGGTGTTGATGCGTTCATTAAAAGTCATTGCATGCCTCGCTTAGCGATGTTGGTGCGTTGTATGTGCCGCCTGACATCCAGGTGGATTACGTATCTTGTTAAATATCAGAAACCTAATTGCTTGATTTCCCACCGAGTCGCAACGCGCCCGATCATGCGCTCGAACTCGTCAACCCAATCGTGCGACAGCCGCTTCAGCAACAGGCCCTTGGCTGCTTTGGTCAGCGCCAAACCCATGGTCTTGCTGGTCATCAGCATGCGCAAATTGCTCGACAGCATTTCGACGTTGCCGACCGGATGCATCAACGCGTTGTGGCCGTGTTGCAGACCGATATAGCGATAGGTTTCCAGATCCGACAGACATACCGGCACATCCAGTTCGAACGCCTCCCAAATCGTCAGCGGCTGCGATTCGCTGAAGCTGGCCAGCACGAACGCATCGGCGGACGCCAGATAAGCCAGCGTCGCTTCGTTGGACTGCTCACCCAGGAAAAGGTACCGCTCCGGATGCGCCTGCGCGAGCGTCCTTATGCCCGGCGTCATCTCCAGATACTTACCGATAAATACGCATTCGACTTCTTCCTTGAGTTGCTTGTCGAACAGATCGACTGCCTGGATCGTATCTTCCATTCGCTTTCTGGGCTCGATGGTGCCGATACAGACAATACGTTTCTTCTTCTTCTTCTTCGGCACAACCGGATCGCCTTTATAAATAGCGTTATTCCAGAATGGCAGCACCTGCACTTCGGCCGGGCTGTCGAACAAAAAGCTGCCGAGCACTTTTTTCTGGTATTCGGTCTGGAATACGATTTGCATTGCCTGTTTGAAGCCCTCGGCCAATTGCGGAAACAACATCAATATGTCGCGTCCGATTTCGGATTCGTGAATCCACCAGATAACCGGGCACTTCAACCCCGCTTCGCCGACATGCGCACCGCTCATCATTGTATTGGCGATCAAGAGATCCACTGCCGTGACGTTTTCGACGATAGGCACACCCAAGGCCTGAAACTGCTTTTTGATTTCCCCTTCGCCCTTCAGGCGCGACATCACGGATACTTCATGATGCTGCACCAGCCGTTCTGCCAGGCGCAACATCGCGATGCTGGCGCCGGTGGTATAAAACTCGTCGTTCAACAGTAAAATCTTCATCCACATCCTCAATCGCCGCGCGCAAGCCGAACTCCGGCCCGGACTCAATAACCCAACAGCAATCTTAATGGCAATTGAACAAGGGTTAAACGGCGAATAAAGACCTGAAATCCCCCCAGGCGTTCTATTTAGTCAATATCGGCGCGACGTTTGGCGAAATTTGACGGTATTTTGGCGGCGTTGGGCATAGTTAAGGCCACAATTAAAGGTGGCCACGCATGATAAACTTCTGCCTCATTGGCTATAGGCATCTTCAACCCTCAAAGCAAGGTCGCCCCCCTTGGAATTCTTATGAACGTCATTATTCTGGCTGCCGGTATGGGCAAACGCATGCAGTCCGCGCTGCCGAAAGTCTTGCACCCGCTCGCGGGAAAGCCTCTTTTATCGCACGTCGTCGACACCGCGCGTGCTTTGTCGCCCTCGCGGCTGTGCGTGGTGTACGGCCATGGCGGCGATGCCGTCCCGTCACTGCTAGCCGCGCCGGATCTGGCGTTCGCGCTGCAAGAGCCGCAACTCGGCACCGGCCATGCCGTCATGCAGGGATTGCCGCATCTGGACGACGCCGTGCCGACCCTGATCCTTTACGGTGATGTGCCATTGACGCGTGCGAGCACCCTGCAGCGCCTGCTCGATAGCGCCGGCAACCACAAACTCGGCATTCTGACGATTGAAATGGCCGATCCGAACGGTTATGGCCGCATCGTCCGCGAAAATGGCAAAATTGTTAGGATTGTCGAACAAAAAGACGCTAACGCCGCCGAAAAAGCGATTTCCGAAATCAATACCGGCATCATGGTCGTGCCGACGCCGCAATTACGCCGGTGGCTGGCCACCCTCTCCAACCAGAATGCCCAGGGCGAGTACTACCTGACCGACATCGTCGCGCGCGCAGTCGCCGACGGCATGCCGGTGGTCGCAACCCATCCCGATACGCTGGCCGAGACGCTGGGCGTGAACAGTAAAGTCCAATTGGCCGAACTGGAACGACTGCATCAACGCGCCCAGGCGCAAGCATTGCTGGAACAAGGCGTTACCTTGCTCGACCCGTCCCGCATCGATATTCGCGGCACGCTTCACTGCGGCCGCGACGTCACCATCGACGTCGGCTGCGTGTTCGAAGGCGACGTGACATTGGCCGATGGCGTCAATATCGGCGCACATTGCGTCATCAAAAACGCCGCTATCGGCGCGGCCGCGCAAATCAGACCCTTCTGCCATATCGAAGATGCGCAAGTCGGTGCTGCCGACCAAATCGGCCCGTACGCCCGTCTGCGGCCAGGCACCGTACTGGCCGAAGACGTTCATATCGGCAATTTCGTCGAAGTCAAAAACAGCAATATCGCCGCGCACAGCAAAGCCAACCATCTGACCTATGTCGGCGACACCGATGTCGGCACCCGCGTCAACATCGGCGCCGGCACCATTACCTGCAATTACGACGGCGTCAATAAATCCCGCACCGTGATCGAAGACGATGCATTTATCGGCAGCGACACGCAACTGGTCGCGCCGGTACGCGTCGGCGCGGGTGCAACCATCGGCTCCGGCACGACTCTGACCAAAGACGCGCCGGCAGGCAAACTGACATTGTCGCGCAGCAAGCAGATCACGCTCGAAGGCTGGGCACGCCCGGTCAAAACAAAGAAATAACGAAGAATAGGAATCCTCATGTGCGGTATCGTCGGTGCAGTAGCGCAACGCAACATTGTTCCCATCATGCTCGAAGGCTTGAAGCGGCTTGAGTACCGCGGCTATGATTCCTGCGGCGTCGCCGTGCACGACGGCGGCCTGAAACGCGCACGCAGCGTGGCGCGCGTAGCCGAATTGCAAGACCAAGTCGATGCAACAAATTTCCAGGGCGCCACCGGCATCGCGCATACGCGTTGGGCCACGCACGGCGCACCGGCCACCAATAATGCCCACCCGCATTTCTCGCCGGACGCCAGCGGCACTCCGCGCGTCGCGCTGGTGCACAACGGCATCATCGAGAACTACGAAGAAATCCGCACCGAATTGACTGCGCTGGGCTATCGCTTCGAATCGCAGACCGACACCGAAGCCGTTGCGCATCTGGTCAACCATTTATACGACGGCGATCTGCTGCGCACCATGCAGAAAACCGTCAAGCGTCTGACGGGTGCTTTTGCGCTGGCGGTATTTTGCCAGGACGAGCCGCACCGCCTAGTCGGCGCGCGGCTGGGCTGCCCGCTGATCGTCGGCATCGGCCAAGGCGAAAATTTCCTGGCATCGGACGCGATGGCGCTTGCCGGCACCACCGATCAGATCATCTATCTGGAAGAAGGCGACGTGGTCGACGTGCAACTGAACGGCATCGGCATCACCGACCGCAACGACCTGCCGGTCCAACGCCCGGTACAGACCGTGCATGCTTATTCCGGCGCGATCGATCTCGGCCCGTACCGGCACTACATGCAAAAGGAAATTTTCGAACAGCCGCGCGCCATCAGCGACACGTTGGAAGGCGTTGAAGGCTTCGTGCCCGCGCTGTTCGGCGAGCGTGCAGAAGCCGTATTCAAGGACATCGACGCGATCCTGATCCTGGCCTGCGGCACCAGCCTGTATTCCGGCATGACCGCCAAATACTGGCTGGAAGCAGTCGCCGGCATTCCAACCAGTGTCGAAATCGCCAGCGAATACCGCTACCGCACGCCGGCCGTCAATCCGAATGCGCTGGTCCTCGTGATCTCGCAATCGGGCGAGACCGCCGACACGCTGGCGGCATTGAAATATGCGAAAGAGTTGGGGCATAAACATTCATTGGCGATCTGCAACGTCGGCACTTCGGCGATGGTGCGCGAAACCGAATTGTCGTATCTGACGCGCGCCGGCATTGAAATCGGCGTGGCCTCGACCAAGGCATTCACCACGCAATTGGCCGCGTTATTCCTGCTGACATTGACGCTGGCCAAGCTGCATAACCGCATCAGCGACGAAGACGAATATCTGCACCTGAAAAACCTGCGCCATCTGCCGGCCGCACTGCAAAGCGTGCTGGCGCTGGAACCGCACATCATTGCCTGGGCGGATGCTTTCGCCCGCAAGGAAAACGCGCTATTCCTGGGACGCGGCCTGCATTATCCGATCGCGCTGGAAGGCGCGTTGAAGCTGAAAGAAATTTCGTACATTCATGCCGAAGCTTATCCGGCGGGTGAATTGAAACATGGTCCGTTGGCGCTGGTCACCAAGGAAATGCCGGTGGTGACGGTGGCGCCGAACGATACCTTGATTGAAAAATTGAAATCGAATATGCAGGAAGTCCGCGCACGCGGCGGCGAGCTATATGTGTTCGCCGATTCGGATTCGCGTATTCATTCGAGTGAAGGGATTCATGTGATCCGGCTGCCGGAGCATTACGGATTGCTGTCGCCGATCCTGCATGTGGTGCCGCTGCAATTGCTGGCTTATCACACGGCGCTAGCGCGCGGGACGGATGTGGATAAGCCGCGGAATCTGGCTAAGTCGGTTACGGTGGAGTGAGTGTCGTCAAGCCTGGAAAGAAGAATGTGAGTGCCCAATGAAAGCGTTAGTTTTGTGCTGAAAAACGGTCAATTTGACAGGGGGTCGAATCGCCCGGAAACCCACGGCCCATATGAAAACTAAAGCTTTCATTTGCACTAAATTTTCGGGGTTTTTGAGTGATGGAAGTTGCCCCTATCAATTTCGCCCCTTTTTCAATCTTTGTTTCCAATTGGAAATATAAAATGGCACCTTCAAGACGGACGGTCTCGCTTCCTTCTGGCTTTCCTGGTCCTCCTCAAAGCCGTAGATTTGACTGAGCGCCAAGGCAATGGCGCACGACCTCAAATATCCTTCCTCGCCGTGCACGACGATTGTCCCGATGTCCTCTGGAATCCCCTCCACGAGCTCCTGAATCTCCCTCGCCTACTCGGCCGTGAATGCGCCCGTCAATTTCGTGTGGCCGTTTTGTGAGGTCTCTGCTGAGGAAGTCGATATCTGCGAAGCTGAGCCGCAGGATGTGCTCGAACGCTGCCAAGCTGACGGGGGAGTTTGGGCGCTGACCGATATAACGGACATAGAGTCGACCAACGGGATTTGCTCAGTGACAGCGCTCGGGACGAGCGATAACTGGCGTCCGGAGACAGAGGCTATTTTAAGAGCGCGCTGTTACAAAAAAGTGAAAAATATTTTCAGAACTTTTATGGGTGTGTTGACCGAAGTTCGCGTCAATATGGAAGCAGCAAAAAAATCCGTATACCGCTAAATTCGCCTTCTGCCAAATGACGGACTGAGGCAGTCAGGGTGCCCCGTTTACGCCTGCTCAACAATGAGGCTATTATCCGCAAACCCTATTTTTGTTTTGAACTGAACACCATGCCTATTCATTTTGCGAGCCGCAAATGACAATGGGGCCGTCACGATTGCAGTCGTGAAGCCCCATTTGAGTTTGCTTTAAAGAAACGCCACCGGTAGGTGGGACATCCGAAAGCCTTCATACGCGCGGATAGTCTCATCGGTGGCTACGTTTGTCAAGCCATGCCGGCGGGTACTGTCACGTCCTGACATTGGCAAAAAGGAACGCCATGCAAGAGACTATCTGCGGAGAGGGCTACAAACGCCCGTCCCTCCGGACCCGATACGCCTCAAGACCTACAAAGCGCCGCGGTCCACTAGCGACCCTGGCGCTCCCCTTGCCCACACGCTTCTTTCTTGCAACGGCCAATTTAAGGCGGTTACTGGATGGTTTGTGCTGCGCAGGTGGACTCCATGACTAGCGAACTCGTCACCAGAGCTTCGCCGATACAGACGTCCGCCTTGACAGGGGCGGTAGTCTTCGATGACACGCGATATCCGCTTTCTGGCGCTCGACAGCCTCAGATGGAAACGCTCATGACCGAGCTATCGGATATCGAGATGGCCCAAGCGCTCACGAAATTAGGAGTGAAGGAAGGCTCGCGGTTGAAACCTAACGACAGCGGTGCCAACCTCTTGGCACTGCAAAACTTCATGCTGACGTACTTCCTGCCGACGGACCTGATTTATTTTGCAATAGCACTCCTTGGTGCAATTCACTCCTTCTTCCGCGCCAAGCAGTTGGGCGACGAGGAATATCGAAGGTACTACTTCTCGACCTTGATGCTACGGCGAAATAAGCGCATTCATGCGTTGCCCTCGTGCATCCAAGAAGTCCTTGGTGGAGTATTCATTCTTTGTGGGCCGTCAGGCAGCGGAAAGACCTCGTTCTTCCGTCAGTTCATCGCGCGTCTACCGAAGCCGTTTGTGCTGAACAATTCACCGATACCCGCTTTGCCTTCACTGCAGGGGGTGTGGGTATTCCCGGTAGTACATCTGTTTTATCCGATATGCGGCACGGTAAGAGGTTTAGTGCGGGACATGCGCGAGTATTTCGTCGGCGTCATCAATGACGCTAGAGACGGCGATGAGGAGCATAACGACGAACCCCAATTGCCGGACATGCTCGCGAGCGAGCCAGAGAACGCAGCAATCACAGCATGCATTGCCATGAACGTTGGCATGGTTGTGCTGGATGGCGCCGGCATTCGGCATTCGAATTGGAAGACCGACGCGGTACTGGATTTCCTGCTGAAGCTGCGAGAAAAATCTGGCATCCCAGTCGTTCTTTCGTGCACAGCTGCGTTCCTCAAGAGCATTGAACATCACCAGACTCTATACGCCAATTTGACGAATGGAACGATGCTCAATCTCGAGCCAATTCCAGCACCTCTTCCGCCGCCAACAAAGCCCATGCCTGACGGGAAACTTCCGCCGGATATGGATGTATTCCGACAAATGTGCAAATCGTGGTGGGCAGCTGGCCTGCTTGGTCGGAAGACTCCCATGCCGCGTGGGATGGAAGACTGGGTATATGAAATCTCATTGGGCCATAACCGATTCTCTGCGACCGCATTTCACGCTATCCACAAGCACATAGCGACCACCTCTTATGCCGACCCTAAGTCGCCAGTGCCGTACAAATTCGACCCAAATACTCTGACCAAGGAAGTCGTGCAAACGGTCGTACGGCGCAACCTCTTTGCTAGCCAAGGGGCGCTGGCGGCCATTGGGGCGGCGAACGACGTCAGCGTTGCAGAGCAAGACGGAAAAAGTTCTGTCGTGCGCCAAGAGGTTCTCAACTATGTCGACTACTTGCCGACATCGGTAATCCACAAAGAGCGTATTGCCGCCTGGGTCACCCCACGAAAAGAAAATCCAAGGAGTCTTCGTCGATGAAATCAGAGAAAAAACCTCCCGTGCCTCGTAATACTCGCCCCTCCCCGGCGCCCGATGCTCCTGAGAAGGAAAAGTCATGACAACCATGCCGCGTGGCCTCAGGGTCCTGCCTGCCTTTGGAGAAAGTGAAGACCCAAACAAATTCGTGGAACGTATTGGTGGATATTCCGGCATGTCTTCGCTGTTTGTGGCGTCGAGAAGGTTGCTGAGGCGGCCCAATACAGCTATGGACGGTATGCCAAATGGTCTCCAAGAATTTCATGATGTGTTGGGCCATTTTTACGGTCCGCTCGAGAAACTGAAGACAGACCACACACTTTGGCGCCTGTATTGCTGCGGCCTACCCGAGGAAAGCTACGACGCGCAATGGAATCGGCTGCTCTATAAGCTGCCTGGCCCCGTTCACATGACCCGCGCGCCCGTGCTTTATGGAGTTGGAGCCCTGGTGAACCGCCAGTGCCCCATCTGCGAGGAGATTTCGCTCAAAGCAGGATTCACCTATTTCCACCGCCGCCTGGCGGTTCCGTACGCATCCATCTGCGCCATTCACAAAGTACTGCTTCGTGTCGTCGGAGAGCAGCAACGCCTGTTCGACCAGCAATGTTCGGGCGCATCGAACGCAGACCAGTTCGAGATGGCCTGGCAACTTTCCGTGCGTATAGAGTATTGTCTCAACACGCCGCCTGAACTTTCGAAATTCAACAAGAAGGCGGTCATTGCCAGCTTGAAGGTCTCAGGCTGGATTGGCGAGAACAGTCGGCTCCGCTTGCAACTACTGCTGGATACGTTCGCCACGTACTTCGATGGCGCGTTCGCAGACGCGAGACTGGCGCTGCTCTGCCAATCCACAGAACACATTACCAACGCTTTGCGTGCTCTGCTCCGGCCTGACCATGCAGTTTTCCCGATTTGGTGCGTTCTCTTTGTCTGGTTCGCGGAGCAATGCCCTTGCCCGGTTGCACACGTCATCCGCCAAGCTGTGCCGAATGACTCACTTTCGAAACCGCCCAGGGAGCCGACGTGCATGGAACTGAAGGAGGCCCTTAAAGAACATGTCTCTTTGAAGGCGACCGCGGTGGCGCTGCATATGCCCGAGCAGACATTGGCAGCACTCTGCCGACGTTTCAACCTTCCCGTTAAATGGCGTGCCAAGAAAATCGACGCCAACTTAAGAGCCGAAATCTATAAGGCGCTCAAGGAGGGCATGCCTGCTGCGGACGTTATGGAGCGCTTTTGTATCTCGCTGACTACTCTCTATAGAGAAATGAAGGTATGGCCGGACCTTTTTCTTCCTGGCAAGCGCAAACAGCTTGAGCATATTGAGCAAGCCAGACAAGTGTGGACGCTGCTTCAGGAAGCACATCCTGAGATGCCAGAAACATCTCTCCGGAAAATGCAGCCGGCAGCATGGGCAGTCTTATATAGACATGACCGGTCTCGGTTGGTCGCGAGACGTCCGACAGTACTCAAGAAGACGCCTCGACGCGAGAAGACGTATCACCCTGATTTGCTGGATATGCTCAATTCGTCACTTGCTGCAGCTGCCAGCAGTTTCTCCGACGTCAATACGGTCCCTGGACGAAAGTCCGCATACAGCCTTCGGAAAATGGTCGGCATCACAGAAAGCCAGTATCTGACCGTCTCGGAAAAGAGCCTCGTGGATGACCATGAGGAATCACGGGAAGCTTTCATTGAGAGGCGTCTTGCTCATGCCAAAAACAACGGGGCATCACCTTCTCTCCCGAGCTGGCAATTTGCTAAGGCAGCAGGGCTGCGCGCAGAAACGATTCAACGCCATATGAAGAGTCAGGGCAAATAAGAAAAAAGGATGGTCGCAATTGGAAAGAATGGAGAGGCGCCCGCGGTCGGCGTCAGTACGGATTCGTGATGAGCAAGACATTGGTGGATACGTAGTTCAGCAGTTGTATTTCCTAGCACAGAGCAAGCTACAAAGGGTGTTGTTCCTGCAAGGGCATAGGGGAAACAAACTAAGGTGGCTCTTCCCTAGCAACTTAGCAGCTCTCGAAAATAGACGTGAAATCGTTGTTCCACGGATGGAAGTAATGCTGCGGGACCATACAAGACTTCCTCTATATCGCCCATTCGTCACAAGCCAGGTCGCCGAGAAGCTGGAAACGCACCACATTGGAAAGAGGGTACCGAGGATGGCAGCGTATGTGGCCACTATTGGCTCGATGACCGAGACTCAGTTTGGAATATGTACTGATTGCGTGAAGGAGGATTACAAGGAGCCAGGATACGCAGTTAGCAGAAGGCTCTTTTTGGTGCCCGGGATTCTTGCCTGTCCTACTCACAGGCGAGCGTTACTTACGTTTTGCAAGGGGTGTCAGAAGAAACGGTACTTCAATTTACTACCTGAATACATGGTGCCCGGGCTGATATGTCCTTGCGGCAAACCACTCGCCGAGATGGTGGAACTAGATGACGCCGGGCTGGAAGCTGCTGTAGCGATTGCAGTGATGACTTGGCAAATGCTTCGCGGGCTGGGCCCCAAGAATATCTCTCCTGAGAATCTTCGAAAAGCGATTTTTCAGAGCTTCGACTACAGCGATGCGTTGCCGGGACCGAAGCGAGCAGACCAACTCAGAAACACTTTTGAGCAGGCAATTAGTGAGGGGGTACGAAAGCATTTACGCATAACCACTGCGACGATAGTGCGCTTCATAACGCCTGGCCGTGACTTGATTCGCAATCCGATTCAGTCATTGGCAGCCATATATGCCGTCTTCGGCAGCTTCAAGAATTACTCGAAGTGTGTGGCGTCGGGGAAGGCGAACGCTCGCTACCAATTGAGCTACGTGCATCGGCCAAGAATTCAGACTCTCCCTCTGCGAAAGCCAGACCCAAAGCCGATGAAGAAGGCTGAATTTTTTTCTTGGGTGCGGTCACTCGCACCGAGGGTATTTAAGGCTCTTTTGAATAGTTCGCGGGAGTGGATGAGAGACCTGAAGTATAGGCGGCCGGAGATTACGCGAAAAATCTTCCATCATCGAATGGGGAAGACCGTACCGCTCCGGCTCTTGCGTTGGTTTGACAGAGATTGGCTTGAGCAACAGTTTGACGAAACAGATAAAGGCCCACCCAGGTGGGGTATCGAAATGGTGAATATCAATGACATCGCCAAGCAAGTTCGGGAGCTAGGCAAACACCTGAAAGCGACGAAGCCTCATTGGAAAGTCCATCCCAGCAGTCTCAGGGGAGACATACCACTGTCGTCTTTTCAGAGGTTAATGCAAAAGAGTTCTGTTCTGCGCAAAGCGGTGGAGGCAGTTATTGACAACGATAAGACCTGGCGTGAGCGAACCACTATGCACCTCTGCGAGGTCGCAAAGAAATACAACCCACAGTTCCGATGGGCAAAGCGGGGCACATACGATAAAGCCACTTTTGAGGAATTTTGCGTGATGGTTACTAGCGCCAGTACATGGATAAAGAAAAAAAAACGCTTGGAGCATAAGGAATGAATTCACCGCTACAAACAGCAATTGCTCAGATGAACAAATTGCTTGAGAAACCGAAAGCCCCGCGAACCAAGTATGGCGACACATCTCATCT
>DASYCG010000164.1:0-9148 GCA_036500325.1 Herbaspirillum sp.
CCGGCTGCGCAGTCATATGACGCTATATAAGTGCTAAATTCGGTGCCGCATCCTTGCCGATTGTCCAATAACACCTCATGCCAAAGCTACGTATCGTTGTCGTCAACACCATCATCAACGCCGAAGATGAAAGCGATGAGTCGCTGCATGCCCAGGCGGCGCGCAATACGGCCTTGCGTATCGGGCTGTTGCAGGCCGGCTATGACATCGTGGCGTCGCTGCCGGCCGATATTTATCTGCCGGATCGCATCGCGCAGCTGCAGCCCGACATGATCATCATCGATGCCGAATCGGATGCCCGCGACGTGCTGGAGCACATCGTCATCGCCACGCGCGACGAACGCCGGCCGATCGTCATGTTTACCGAGGACAGCAATACCGACAGCATGGAAATGGCCATGGCTGCGGGCGTCTCTGCCTATATCGTTGCCGGTTTGCAAGAGGAACGTATCAAGCCGGTGCTCGACGTGGCGATCGCGCGCTTCAAGCAAGAACAGAAGCTGCGCGCCGAATTAACCGACACCAAGAACAAACTTGCCGAGCGCAAGCTGCTGGATCGCGCCAAGGGCCTGCTGATGAAGCGGCACAACCTGAGCGAAGACGAGGCATATCAAAAGCTGCGCCATCTGGCGATGAACAAGAATCTGAAGCTGTCCGAAGTGGCGCAGCGGATTCTGGATGTCGAAGACCTGCTGGGTTGAACCAGCCCGGTTGCTGCTGCAAAAATGTGCAAAAGCACAATGCCGGTGCGCCGTAATAGTGGTGCGGCGGCCTATTCTTTTCCGTTTTAACGCCACGGCGTTTAACGTGTCATGCGCCGTTGCGGCGCGCATTTAGCCCGTAATTCTCCATTTTCATCCTCTTGATCCGATAGTTGGCACGCCGTTTGCTTAGCTTGTTGCATTGCGCAAGATTTGCGCAGAGCGATTCGGCCAACGGCGGTCGGATCCATCAGACAAGGGCGTCTTGCTAATTGACTCATGGTCAGTTGGCTGGGCGTCCTTTTTTTATTGGCGATTGAAAATCGGAGACTTACCCATGGACCGTAATTTGAATGCACCTGCGAGCGTTACCGAAGACGTCAGCGATGGCGTGCAACGCAACCGTCGCCATCTGATTAAAACCGCAGGTCTCGCCGCAGGAGCAAGCATGTTAGGACTATCGAGTGCGGGAGCATGGGCTGCAGGCTCAGACAAACCTGAAAAGGAAGAAGTCAAGATCGGCTTTATCCCATTGACCGATTGCGCATCGGTGGTCATGGCATCGGTACTGGGCTTCGATAAAAAATACGGTATCAAGATCGTGCTGAGCAAAGAGGCTTCCTGGGCCGGTGTGCGCGACAAGCTGACCAATGGCGAACTGGACGCGGCGCACGTGCTGTACGGCCTGATCTACGGCGTGCAGATGGGTATCGGCGGCATCAAGAAAGACATGTCCGTGCTGATGAGCCTGAACCACAACGGGCAAGCCATTACGTTATCGAAAAAGCTGGCCGACAAGGGCGCCGTCGATGGCGCGTCGCTGGCAAAACTGATGGCGATGGAAAAACGCGAATACATCTTTGCGCAGACTTTCCCGACCGGCACGCACGCCATGTGGCTGTATTACTGGATGGCGGCCAACGGCATCAATCCGATGAAAGACGCCAAAGTCATCACCGTGCCGCCGCCGCAAATGGTGGCCAATATGCGCGTCGGCAACATGGATGGATTCTGCGTCGGCGAACCGTGGGGGCATCGCGCGATTGTCGACGGTGTCGGCATCACGGCGATCACCACGCAAGACATCTGGAAAGATCATCCTGAAAAAGTATTGGGCACAACCGCCGATTTCGTAAAGAAAAACCCGAACACCTGCCGCGCGCTGATGGCTGCGGTACTGGAAGCCGGCAAATGGATCGATGCATCGCTGGCCAACAAGAACAAGATGGCCGAAGTGATTGCCGACAAATCGTATGTCAACACCAGCAAGGATGTGATCGATCAACGCATCATGGGGCGCTATCAGAACGGCCTCGGCAAGACCTGGGACGATCCGAATTACATGAAGTTCTACAACGACGGCATGGTCAATTTCCCTTATCTGTCGGACGGCATGTGGTTCATGACGCAGCATCGGCGCTGGGGTTTGCTGAAAGACGATCCGGATTATCTGGCCGTCGCCAGGCAGATCAATCAGATCGATCTGTACAAGGAAGCCGCCACCATGACCAAGACGCCGATACCGAAAGATCCGCTGCGCACTTCCAGGCTGTTCGACGGTACGGTCTGGGACGGCAAGAATCCGAAAGCGTATGCAGCATCTTTTAAAATCCGCGCTTAAATCGAATAGTCGAATAAGTAACGCAAGTAATCGGGAGTACTTATGAGCGCATTGACAAACACTGCAAGGATGGATGGCGTGGGCGGTATCGCCAAGGATGTCGGTGCTGCTGCAGCACCGGTGACCAAGGCAGCAGAATCGGCGCCGATGCCTGTAGTGGCGCCGGCGCCGGCGAAAGTTATACGCCGCCGTTTCTCTCTGCGCAAAGGCCTGGCTGCTTCAGCCAATCTGCTGATACCGCCGCTGGCCGGCCTGGTTTTCCTGGTGCTGGTCTGGCAATTCATCGCCTCAAGAAACAGCAGCTTTCCGACGCCGATGACGACCTTCACCGAAGCCGTCAAACTGTTTTCCGATCCGTTTTATCGGACCGGCCCGAACGATCAGGGCATAGGCTGGAATATCCTGGCGTCGCTGGAACGGGTGGCGATCGGTTTCGGGCTGGCGGCCATCGTCGGCATCCCGCTCGGCTTCATGATCGGCCGCTTCAAATTTTTGTCGGGCATGTTCGGTCCGATCATCAGTTTGCTGAAACCGGTGTCGCCGCTGGCCTGGCTGCCGATCGGCCTGCTGGTATTCAAATCGGCCAATCCGGCAGCGATCTGGTCGATTTTCATTTGCTCGATCTGGCCGATGATCATCAATACCGCCGTCGGCGTGCAGCGCGTGCCGCAGGATTACATGAATGTGGCGCGGGTCTTGAATCTGTCGGAATGGAAAATATTCACCAAAATCCTGTTCCCGGCGGTGCTGCCTTACATGTTGACCGGCGTCAGGTTGGCGATCGGCACGGCGTGGCTGGTGATCGTCGCGGCCGAAATGCTGACCGGCGGCGTCGGCATCGGTTTCTGGGTCTGGGACGAATGGAACAATCTGAATGTGCCGCACATCATCATCGCCATCGTCGTCATCGGCGTGGTCGGTTTGATGCTGGAGCAATTGCTGGTGGCCATCGCCAAAGCATTTACCTTTGAAGAAGTCTCCAGTTAGGGGTTGCCATGGAAAAGCTGCACAGCAAGTTCATCGATATTCAACATGTCGACATGGTGTTCCACACCAAAAAGGGACATTTCCATGCGCTGCGCGACATCAATCTGACGGTGCGCAAAGGCGAGTTCATTACGCTGATCGGCCATTCCGGCTGCGGTAAATCGACTTTGCTCAATCTGATTGCCGGCCTGACCAGGCCCAGCGACGGGCTCCTGTTTTGCGCCAATCGCGAGATCGGCGGCCCGGCGCCGGAACGCGCGGTGGTGTTTCAAAACCACTCGCTGCTGCCATGGCTGAGTTGCTACGAAAATATCTATCTCGGCGTTGAGCGCGTCTTTTCGGCGACTGAAAATCGCGCGCAGCTGAAACAGCGCACGCTGGATGCATTGGCGTTGGTCGGCCTGGAAGCGGCTGCCGCCAAGCGTCCGAATGAAATCTCCGGCGGCATGAAGCAGCGCGTCGGCATCGCCCGCGCGCTGGCGATGGCGCCGAAAGTATTGCTGATGGATGAACCATTCGGCGCATTGGATGCATTGACCCGCGCGCATCTGCAGGATGAGCTGCTGAAGATCGTCGCCAAAACCGGTTCCACCGTGGTGATGGTGACGCATGATGTGGATGAAGCGGTGTTGTTGTCGGATCGGATCGTGATGATGACCAACGGGCCGGCAGCCACCATCGGCGAAATCGTCGACGTGAAACTGGCGCATCCGCGCGAGCGGGTGAGCCTGTCGCAAGATCCGGAATATGCGCAGTATCGCGGCGCGGTGCTGGAATTCCTCTATCGCAAACAGGCGCATCCTGCAGCTAAAGCGGCTTGAGTATTCGCGTATTCAGATTCCAGGCCCTCGTATAATGACGCTGTTTTATGCCGAAGCAATGTGGCATCGGGCATAAAGCAGCGTTTAAATTTACAGGGACTTCAAAGGGACAAAAATATGCGAACAAACCGCTACCATCCAACTTCCATTTTCCTGCACTGGGCGATTTTCCTGCTGATGGCGACCGCGCTGACGCTGATCGAATATCGCGGCTTCCTGCCCAAAGGCGATCCTCTCAAGACCCCATTGCGCGATGCCCATATGCTGGCCGGTCAATTGGTATTGCTGTTTGTGGCGTTCCGGATTGCGGCACGGTTTATCTTCGGCGTGCCGTCGTTGCAAAGCGGCCCGCGCTGGCAGATGTGGATGGCGCATGTGGTGCACGCTTTGCTGTATGTATTGATGCTGGGGTTGCCGATTACCGGCATCCTGTTCAATCAGGCGGCCGGCCGGGATGTCAGTTTTCTTGGTTGGGTTTTGCCGCATTTGATCGCCCCGGATAAAGCGCTGGGCCATAGCCTGCACGATACCCATGAATGGCTGGGCAACGCCGTCTACTACGTGGTCGGATTGCATATTCTGGGTGCGTTGTGGCATCAAATCGTGCGCAGGGATGGCGCTTTGCGGCGTATGTGGCCGGGCGCAAGGAAGGGTTGATTTTCCTACAAGGGTTTCAGCGTTTTGCTTCTGTTTTTCGGTGGCCGGCCTTTTTAACATGGGAGCCTGGCAGCAAAACACCGAAAGGAGTTAAAAATGCGACAACAGACACCCAACACCAAACGGACCCGCCAATACGAGCACATCAAGCAAAGCGTGCTGCAGCGGGGTTCATCGGAAAAGCGGGCCGAGGAAATCGCCGGCCGCACCGTCAATAAGGTACGGGCCCAGAAAGGCGAATCGAAAACCGCCAGCAAGACTTCATTGAACGATATGTCGCCCTCCAAAAGGGGTGGCGAGCATTCGCATAGCGGCGCAGGCGGCCGTACTTATGCGCAGCTCTATGCCGACGCACGCGCCAGGAAGATCAGCGGCAGGTCGGGCATGACCAAGGCGCAGTTGTTGCGGGCGCTTGGGACCAGGCATTAGTCTGATGATTCCACATTAGTGGATGCAGGAGGCCACGATGAAAATCGTGGCTTTTTTTTGCCCGCGGCATCGGCGATGGTACACTTTGGCGGTCATTTTTTCGCGCGCAGCAGGGCATTCGTCATCGTCGAAGTCACCCTATCAATTTATTAAGGAGCGCCGCATGCCCCACCACACGCCCCTGATTGCAACCATCGTCGGCGGTCTCGTTCTGGCATTCATTTTCGGCGCTCTTGCCAATCGTCTGCGCATGCCGCCGCTGGTCGGCTATCTGGTTGCCGGCATCTGCGTCGGGCCGTTCACGCCGGGTTTTGTGGCGGATGCCAATCTGGCGCAGGAGCTGGCTGAAATCGGCGTGATTCTGCTGATGTTCGGGGTCGGGCTGCACTTTTCGCTGAAGGATTTATTGTCGGTCAAGGCCATCGCGATACCGGGGGCATTGGCGCAGATTATCATCGCCACATTGATGGGAATGGCGCTGGCCTGGGCCATGGGATGGAGCATCGGGGCCGGCCTGATTTTCGGTTTGTCGCTATCGGTGGCCAGTACGGTGGTGCTGTTGACGGCGCTGCAGGAACGCCGGCTGGTGGAGACGCGGCGCGGTCAGATTGCGATCGGCTGGCTGATCGTGGAAGACATCGTCATGGTGCTGGCGCTGGTGCTGATTCCCGCGCTGAGCGGCGTGCTTGGCGGCGCCGGCGAAACGCTGACGCTGGGCGCGCTGCTGATCACCCTGGCCATTACGCTGGGCAAGGTGATCGCCTTCGTCGTCGTCATGCTGGTGTTCGGCCGCCGCTTGATTCCCTGGATTCTGGAACGCATCGCCGATACCGGTTCGCGCGAATTATTCCGCCTTGCGGTACTGGCGATCGCGCTGGGCTTTGCGCTGGGCGCCACCTATATTTTCGGCGTGTCGTTTGCACTGGGCGCATTCTTCGCCGGCATGATTCTGGCGGAATCCGAACTGAGCCACCGCGCCGCCGAAGAATCGCTGCCGCTGCGCGATGCGTTTGCGGTACTGTTTTTCGTCTCGGTGGGCATGTTGTTCGATCCCTCGATACTGGTGCGCGAACCATTGCTGATACTGGCGACCGTATTCATCATCGTGGTCGGCAAATCGCTGGCTGCGCTATTGATCGTGCGTTCCTTCAAATACCCGCTCAGCACATCGCTGACGATCGCCGCCAGCCTGGCGCAGATCGGCGAGTTTTCTTTCATTCTGGCCACGCTCGGTATTTCGCTGGGCTTGTTGTCTACCAATGGGCGCGATCTGATTCTGGGCGGCGCCATTCTATCGATCCTGATCAATCCCTTGCTATTCGTCGGCCTGGAGCGGCTCAAGCCATGGTTGAAGCGGCGCGAAGAGGAGCAGGAGCGGGAGCGGAAGGGTGATATGGAAGCGATCCCGAGCCATGCAGAGCGGCCAACGCCGGTGTTGCCGCAACATGCGCATGCGGTACTGGTCGGTTTCGGACGCGTCGGGCATTTGGCGGCAGAGGCCTTGCAGCGGCTGAATCAGCCTTTCATCGTGATCGAGGATCATCTCGATGCGGTTGAGATCTTATGCGTCAGGGGCACGCCTGCCATATACGGCAACGCCGCGGCGCCCGGCATGCTGGATGCCGCACATATCGCCGGCGCCCGTTATCTGCTGATCGCCATTCCCGATATGCTGGAAGCCGGGCAGATTATCGAACACGCATTGAAACTCAATCCGAATCTGCATGTTATTGCCCACGGACAATCGATTGCGGAAATCGAACATCTGGAAAAGCACGGCGCCAGGGATGTCATTATCGGCGAGCAGGAGATTGCCAATTGCATGGTCGCCAAAGTGGCCGCAGGCGGATCGAACCGCAGCGGGCACTAAAGAGCATATCGGGGGGGAATAAGGGCGCGCCGCAACGTTTGCCGCAGCGCGCTAGGCTGCAACCATGCATATCGTTTGCATGTGTTGCAGGTCCGTACAATAAACGTGTTTTGTGACCGGATAATGACGAAAGAAGCGACGTAAAAAGCGACCCAAAAAAAGACGGCGCCGAGATGAACTCGGCGCCGTCTTTTTTTTTGCAGGTCTTGATCAAATATAAATAATCACCAACGCCGCTGCGATGATCAAACCGTATTTGGTCGCGCGATAGACATTGCGGTTCCAGCGTTTGAAGCGCCGCCGGTATTGCCCTGCCAGCCAGACAAAGCGGAACAATTTATTGATGCGGCCGGTCTGGTCGCCGGTCTCGTTGGGCGAGCTGGCGGCGGTCATCATGGTTCTGCCGAGCCACTTGTTGACGCTTTGCGCCCATTTGTAGCGCAGCGGCCGTTCGATATCGCAGAACAGGATAATGCGATTGGTATCGGCGCCGTTCTTGGCCCAATGAATGAATGTTTCATCGAAGATCACGCTCTGGCCGTCGCGCCAGCTATAGCGCTCGCCGTCGACTTCAATGAAGCAGCGGTCGTCGTTCGGCGTGACCAATCCGAGGTGATAACGCAGCGATCCGGCAAATGGATCGCGATGCGGGTTCAGCACGCCTTCCGGCGGCAGCTCGGCAAACATTGCTGCTTTCACGCACGGAATGCGCGCCAGCAGCGCAACGGTATTCGGGCAGAATTCTATGGCCGATGGATGATTGGCGTCATACCACTTCAGGTAAAAGCGTTTCCAGCCGTTTTTGAAAAACGAATTGAAGCCGGCATCATCGTTCTTTTCGGCTGCCTTGATTTTGGAGATGGCTTGCAGATGCAGACCTTCGTCGCGGATCATTTGCCAGTTTTCATCGAGCAGATGCAGGCCCTCGAAATGGCTGGCTTTGACATACGGCACCGATGGCGGCACTTTGGAAAATGCATACATGAACAGATTGATCGGCGCCATGATCGACGAATGATCGAAAAACTGGCGCAAAAATGGCAGCCTTACGCGTCCGCGAAAATGGATAAACAAGATCGAAAAAAGATAAATGCAGACAATCAACCACTTCATGCGTGTTTCCTTACGGTGCTGTGGGGGCGAGCCCCGAGTGGCGTGATTCTACACCAAGCCAGATAGGGCAATTGTAAGCGGGTGCAAGCCGATGCTGCTTTGCAGCAATGTTTTGCAAAGAGTTCAATAACAGTCGGTGATACTTCGCTACGTCTTTTAAGGCGGCGTAGCGAAGGCTAAAGAAAAGCTCAGGCAACGCTGATTAAGTGCCATGGGGGGCGCCCTATTTTTTAACGCGGCCCGTGCCGCACCCCTCGCCCAAAAGAACGATTTTTTATGACGCTAAGGAAAATCAGTCGTCGGCGAACTTTCTTTAAATCCATAAAAGACCGTTCTTTGGGGCGAGGGGTGCGGCACGGGCCGCGTTAAAAAATAGGGCGCCCCCCATGGCACTTAATCAGCGTTGCCCTAAAGAAAAACCGCCCCTCAAGCCGCCTGCCGCTTCAAACTCCCGGAAGGATCGCGCTGCGGCATACCGGAAAAATTGAAATTTACCTCAGGCCGGCGACCCGAAACGATCTCCGCAATCGCGCGGCCCGAACCGGCGCCCATGGTCCAGCCCAAGGTTCCGTGGCCGGTATTGAGGAACAGATTATCGTATTTGGTCTTGCCGATATAGGGCACATTGGATGGCGTCAGCGGACGCAGGCCGGCCCAATACACCGGATTATCGTAATCGCAGGCATCGGGGAACAGCTCGCGGGTACGGCGGGTAATGGCTTCGCAGCGGGTCATGTTGAGTTCGCGGGTATAGCCGTTCAGCTCGCAAGTGCCGGCCACGCGCAGACGATCGCCCAGGCGCGAAACCACCAGTTTATAGCCGTCATCGGTCAGCGAGACCGTTGGCGTACGCTGCGGATCGAGCACTTTATAAGTACCGGAATACCCCTTGCCGGGATAAATCATCAGATTGACGCCCAGCGGTTGCAGCAATTGCACCGAGAAACTG
>DASYCG010000165.1:0-14234 GCA_036500325.1 Herbaspirillum sp.
CCAGACTTCCGTCGTGCCGCGCCCTTCGACCACCAGATAAATCTCTTCGAACATGTGCTTTTCGACATTCAGCGCGCCGGCCGGCGGCACCTCGATGACGAAGCAGCCCCACTTGCCTTCGGTGCCGTACAACTGAATGAAGTGACCGCGGCCTCCCTTGCGCTTCCACGGAAACAGCTCCAGGTTCTGCACCTTGCTGATGCCGATGCCGCGAAACACCGGCACGCCTTCCTGTTCCATGAATGCGTCGTACGGCGTCGGCTGTTTGTCGAACTTGCCGTAGCCGGCTTTCTTGCCTCCCGCCGGCTCGTGCCAATGGGTGCGGTCTTTATCGTGGGGCATGATCTAACTCCTGAGTTGTAATGAAACTTCCAACGCACTACTATTAAAAAAATTTGATTCCAAGCTGAGAAAAATATTCGACATACTGGTTTAAATATGTGATTGTTACCGAATCTTTAATAGCAAGATTAGCGCGCAGCACCAAAAGCTGGAAGAGACATTTTTGAGACGCAGAACTGAAAATAATTTGATTCTAAAACGTCATTCGCATTTAAAGCCATGCCCATTAATCCGAGGATGATCAATGCCCACACTGCCTCCTTTAAATTATTTTCGCAGCTTTATTGTCGTAGGCCGGCACCTCAATCTGGTGCGTGCGTCGGGGGAAATGAATCTGACGGCATCGGCTCTGAGCCATCAGTTAAAGATGCTGGAGAATCAATTAGGCATCAAATTATTCACACGGAACGGACGAGGACTGGCATTTACAAAAGCCGGCCTGGATCTGCATGCCGAAGTCGACGCATGCCTGACACGGCTGTCCCATGCCATCGACAGCGCCACGCGCGAACAATCCGGCAACACCCTGGTAGTGAACGCCTTGCCTACGTTCGCGATGCGCTGGCTGCTGCCGCGCTTTTCAAATTTTGAATACGACCATACGCGGCTGGATATCCGCGTGTCGACAAAATGGAATAACTTTGAACACGACGCGATCGACTGCGCGATTTATTCCGGTCAGGCGGAACGCGCCGGCATGACCACCGAATTCCTGCGCGACGAAACCTTGATCGTGGTCTGCGCACCGACGGCCATCACACCGGAGAAACCGTTGAAGTGCGCGGACGACTTGATCCATCACCAGTTGTTGCATGTGCGTTCGCGAAGCACTTCCAAAGACAAACTGGACGATTGGGAAACATGGCTGCGAGCGATCGGTATCAAGGAGCACCAGGACCAAAAAGGGCTGGTATTGGAAAACCGTAATTTTATAATCCAGGCAGCCAAATCCGGCGTTGGCATCGCAGTAGTCGATCCGCTGGTGATCCAAGAAGAGTTGAAATCAGGGCAATTGATTCAGCCCTTGAGTACCGTCGTCAAAAGCAGTTGCGCCTATTATCTGGCTTATCCGTCCAGTACTCCGCCACCGAAAAAAGTGATTGCTTTTCGGAATTGGCTGCTCAAGGAATTGGAGCAGGATGACCAGGCGTCTGCCCACTAGTTGAAAAATCAGATGATGCCGCCATTGGCGCGCAAGACCTGGCCGTTGATCCATGCGCCGTCAGGGCCGGCCAGCATCGCCACCGCGGCGGCGATATCTTCCGGCTGCCCGAGACGTTCCAGCGGCGCCAGCTTGGCCAGGCGGTCGATGACTTCCTGCGGCTTACCGTCCAGGAACAGGCGTGTAGCAGTCGGTCCCGGCGCGATGCAGTTGACGGTGATGTTGCGGCCGCGCAGTTCCTTGGTCAGCACATGCGTCATCGCTTCGACGCCGGCCTTGGTTGCCGCATACACGGCGTAGGTCGGCTGATACAGGCCGACCACGCTTGACGACAGATTGATGATCCGTCCACCGTCGCGCAGGCGGCGGGACGCTTCGCGCATGGTGTTGAACGAGCCTTTCAAGTTGATGGCGATCTCGCTGTCGAATAAGGCGTCGTCGCTTTCGGCCAGCGTGGCCAGCTTCATGATGCCGGCATTGTTGACGAGGACGTCGACGCCGCCGAACGCCGCTTCGGCCGCATCGAACATGCGCGCTACGGCGCCGGCGTCGCTGACATCGGCCTGCGCGGTGATGGCGCGGCCGCCGTCTTTTTCGATCGCGGCCGCCAGCGCTTCCGCCTCGGCGGCGCTGCCGGCATAGTTGATCAGGACGGTGAAGCCGTCGCGGGCCAGACGTTGTGCGATGGCCGCGCCGATACCGCGGGATGCGCCGGTGACAATAGCGACCCTATTAGCAACTGTATCAGCAACCTTACTTTGGGTACTCATGGTTATTTCTCCTGTGAAAAGCCGCTGAATGGTTGCGGCGTGAAGTCACTATGCGCCTTCCCGCGCTAAAGATAATCGGTCTAAAATGGCACACCTTGTTTCCACAGTACGAATAATAGGTGATTTATGGACCGATTAGATGCCATGCGGCTTTTCATGCGGATCGTCGAGCGCCGCAGTTTTACGGCGGCGGCAAACGATATGGAGGTGCCGCGCTCCACCGCGACCAAGGTGATCAATGAGATGGAAAGCCGTCTGGGAGCGCGGCTGCTCCAACGGACTACCAGGGTGGTCCGCCCGACGCTGGACGGCGAGGCCTATTACCGCCGTTGTCTCGGCATTCTGGATGACATCGAGGATGCGGACGGCGCATTCAGCGGCGCACAGCCTAAAGGCTTGCTGCGCGTCGAAGTGCAAGGAACGTTGGCGCGGCATTTTCTGATGCCGGGCTTGCCGGATTTCTTCGAACGTTATCCGGAAATCGAGCTATCGATGAGCGAAAGCGATCGTTGGGTGGATCTGGCGGAGGAAGGCGTGGATTGCGCGGTGCGTTACGGCAAGCTGCGCGATAGCGATCTGATCGCCCGCCGAGTGGCGATGCTGGAGCGGGCGACCTGCGCCACGCCGGCTTATCTGGCCCGCTTCGGCACACCGGACGCAGCCGATATTGCATCGCTGGCCGGCCACCGGATGGTCGGCTTGCGCTCCCTTACCACGGGCAACGTCACGCCGCTGGAATTCATCGCACATGGGGAAAGCAAAACGGTCGCGCTACCCGGCATCCTGTCGGTGACCGGCACTGAAAGCTATCTCGCAGGAATCCGGCTCGGCCTGGGGCTGGCGCAAGTGCCGCGCTTCCACATTGAAAACGATCTGAGAAGCGGCGTTCTGGTGGAGGTGCTGGAAAGCACGCCGCCGCCATCGATGCCGGTATCGATCCTGTATTTGCGCAGCCGGCAGTTGTCGCCGCGGGTTCGCGTATTTCTGGATTGGGTCGCGCGCGAATTTGCGAAGAAAAGCGCCGCGCCGATGGCGTGATGCAGCATCTGTCATATTTGCAAAATGAATGCCGATCAGGTCAGTCCCGATCGGCATTTTTTTACATCTATTTCCTTGCGGTCGGAAATTTCAATAGTTTCCCGGTCGACTCCACCCTGAGCGCGCTCCATATATTCCGGGCAGGAATTTATGTAGTGGCCGGATTTTCCATGATCAATTAAACCGCATCGACAGCGCCAATTCATTGCAACGGTTTTCCACTCAGCGATGCGGCCAGCACGCGCGCCACGTGCACCGCTTCCCGTTGCGTGCCATCGTGTATCTGATGCCGGCAACTGGTGCCGTCGGCTACCACGATACTTTCGCCAACCGCGCGGCGTATCGCCGGCAACAACGACAACTCCGCCATCGCAATCGACGCTTCGTAGTGCTCGTCTTCATAACCGAAACTGCCGGCCATGCCGCAGCACGAGGATTCGATGACGGCTACTTCGGCGCCGGGAATCCACTTCAGCACGGTCTGCACCGGCGTGAACACATCGAACGCCTTCTGATGGCAATGCCCGTGCAGCAACAGCTTCGAACGTTGCAAGGATTTAAGCGGCAATGCGAGACGCCCGTCCTTTTGCTCTTTCACCAGAAACTCTTCGAACAGGAAAGCCGATTGCGCCAACGTCTTGGCTTGAGCGCCATAACCGTAATTCAGGAATTCATCGCGCAGCGTCAGCAGACAGGATGGTTCCAGGCCGACAATCGGAATGCCTTTGTCCACGAATGGCATCAGGGCATCGAGCGTGCGCTTGGCTTCTGCTTTGGCTTTGTCGACCAGTCCGGCCGATAGATAAGTCCGCCCGCAACACAGCGGGCGTTCGCCGTGCAATGTATTGAAATGCACTTTGTAACCGGCGGCTTCCAGCACAGCCTGTGCGGCGCGCGCGTTTTCCGGCTCCATGTAATTGTTGAAGGTGTCGACGAACAACAGCACCTCCCGACTGGATTGAACGGCACTTTTTGCGCCGTCCAGGAACGCGCCACGGAAACGCGGAAACGATCGCTGCGGCGCCAGGCCGATCAGACTTTTCATCCAGCCGCTGAACAGAGGAATGCGATCGGCCAGGACGATCGCGCCAGCCAGCTTGCTGGCGTATGGCGCATAGGCAGGCAGGAAGGCAACCAGCCGGTCGCGAAAACGAATGCCGTATTTGCCGGCCCTGGCGGCACGTGCTTCGATTTTGACCTTCGCCATATCGACACCGGTCGGACAATCCCGCTTGCATCCCTTGCACGATACGCACAGATCGAGGACTTCCTTGACCTCATCGCCGGCCAGCCCCTCGCTGCCGAGCTGGCCGGACAACGCCAGACGCAAGGTGTTGGCGCGGCCGCGCGTGACGTGCCGCTCATCCCTGGTAATGCGATAGCTCGGACACATGGTGTCGGCGTCGAATTTGCGGCAATGGCCGTTGTTGTTGCACATCTCGACCAGTTTCGCCAGGCCGCCGCTGCGGTCGCCGCCGGTGCCTGGCGCGGTTTCTTCGCCAGTCAGCGGATTACGTTTCACATTCCAGGCCGACCAGTCGAGCAAGGGACTGAACGGCAGCTCGCGATAGGCCGGCGCAAAGCGGAAATTCGATGCGTCATCCATTTTTGGCGGACGCACCATGCGGTCCGGGCTGAGGCGGTTATCGGGATCGAACAGCGTCTTGATTTCCGCAAACGCCGCATTCAGTTGCGGGCCGTATTGCCATGCCACCCATTCGCCCCGGCTCAAGCCGTCGCCGTGCTCGCCCGAATACGCGCCTTTATATTTGCGCACCAGCACCGCCGCCGCCTCGGCGATCTCGCGCATATCTTTCGCACCGCCACGCCGCATGTCCAGAATCGGGCGCACGTGCAACGTGCCGACGCTGGCATGCGCATACCAGGTGCCTTCGGTACCGTATTTGTGGAATACCTCGGTTAGTTGGCTGGTGTATTCCGCCAGATGTTCCAAGGGCACCGCGCAGTCCTCGATGAAGGAAATCGGCTTACCATCGCCTTTCATGCTCATCATGATATTCAGGCCGGCTTTCCGCACATCCCATAAAGCCTTTTGCTCACCGGGATCGGTCATCCGGATCACGCAGCCCGGCAATTGCAAATCGCCCATCAATTCATTCAGGCGCGCCAGTTTTTCCAGCAGCAGATCACGATTATCCCCGGCGAATTCGACCAGCAGAATCGCTTCCGGATGGCCGATCAGGGCTTTTTCGATCACTCCGCGAAAGGCCGGATTGGTCATCGACAAATCGATCATCGTGCGATCCACCAGCTCGACCGCGGTCGGCCCCAGCTTGACGATATGCTGCGTCAAATCCATCGCCTTGTACAACGTCGGGAAGCTGACGACGCCCAATACTTTATGTATCGGCAGCGGCGACAAGGCCAGTGTGATCTGGCGACTATAGGCCAGCGTTCCCTCGGAGCCGATCAGGATATGCGCCAGATTGGCCACGCCGTCGTCGGTATAGTTGCGCGGATTCTGGCAATCGAAAAGATCGATGTTGTAGCCGGCCACGCGGCGCAATACCTTGGGCATGCGCTCGGCGATCTCGGTGCGTTCGCGCCCGGCGATGCGGCGCAGGCCATCGACGATGCCGGCGATCCGGCCGCCGGCCGTCGCAGCAGGCATCGTATCCAGGCGGCCGAAACGGCCTTGCGTGCCATCCTCGAGAATGGCATCGATGGCCAGCACGTTGTGCACCATGTTGCCGTATTCGATCGATCTCGATCCGCAAGAATTATTGCCCGCCATGCCGCCGATGGTGCATTGCGCGGAGGTCGATACATCAACCGGAAACCACAGCCCGTACCGCTTGAGCCAGGCATTCAGCGCGTCGAGCACGATGCCGGGCTCGACGGTGATGGTGCATGCGATGGGATCGAAATCGACTACCTTGTTCAGCCATTTGCTGTTATCGACGACCAGCGCTTCGCCGACGGTCTGGCCGCACTGGCTGGTGCCCGCGCCGCGCGCCAGAACGGGAATCCGGCGCGCGCGTGCGATATCGAGCGCCAGTATCAAATCGTCCTGATCGCGCGGCACCACGATGCCGATCGGCATGATCTGATAGATCGATGCATCCGTCGCATAGCGGCCGCAATCCGCCTTGCTGAAAAGGACATCGCCCTTCAGTTCTTTGCGCAACTGATCGGCCAGCGGCGTCCGGATACTCGCACTCGATGGAAGCAGATGGATAGGATGGGTCGGCATGGGATTACACCGGCGCCTTCACGACGCCATCCTCGACCGACGCCAGCGCCGATACGAATTTGCTGTCCGGCTGCAGCCTGAAAGCCAGTATCACGCCGATGCCCATCAGCACCATGCTGCCGAGGAACGGCAGTTCCCAATTGCCGAAGCGATCGATCAGGTAACCGGAAAGCACCGGTGAAATGATCGCGGCCAATGCAGAGCCGCTATTCATCATGCCGCTGGCCGTGCCCGAAAATTCCGGCGCGATATCCATCGGCAGCGCCCACATCGGGCCGATCGTCATTTCCGCAAAAAAGAAGCCGGCGCTAAGAGACAAAATGGAAATGTAAATGTTGTGCGCGAACATCAGCGGCAGTAACGCCACCAGCGTCAGGAACATGCAGATGGCGACCATGTAGCTGCGGGATTTTTTGAGATTTCCTGTCTTCCGGAGGATTTTGTCGCTGACGATGCCGCCCAGCGTATCGCCGACGACACCGGCAAAAAACACGCTGGAAGCAAACAACGCGGATTTGGTGATATTCAAATCGTAGCTATGCAGGAAATATTGCGGAATCCAGCTCAGGAACAACCAGAGCGTCCAGCCGTAGCAGAAATACACGATCGTGACCGGCAGCATGCGTTTGAATAACGGCCCCCATGGGATGGGCGGGCTGACCTTCTTTGCCACCGTCAATTTCGCCAGTTCTTCCTGCGTGATTCTCGGATGATCGGCAGGCCGCTCGGTAAACACAAACGCCCACACGACGACCCAGATCAAACTGAAAATACCGAAGACATAAAAAGATTGGCGCCAACCGTACGCCGCCATCAGCCAGACCACGGCGGCAGGCGCGATCGCGTTGCCGATTCTGGAACAGGAATGCGTGATGCCTTGGGCAAAGGCCCGATTTTCTTTCGGTACCCAGCGCGACATCGCCGTGGTTGCAGCGGGGAACGTAGCACCCTCGCCCAGGCCGAGCAGCAGGCGCGCCAGCAGCATTGAAATCAGGCCGCCCGAAAATCCGGTCAGAATGGTCGCGACGGCCCAGATGACACCGCAATAAATCAATGTGCGCCGCGCGCCGAATTTATCGCTGACCCAGCCGCCGATAATTTGAAACACAAGGTAGGGATAGGCAAAGGCGGAAAATACCAGGCCGATCTGCGTTTTGGACAGATCGAATTCTTTCGCAAATCCCGCCGCGGCGGAGCTGACGTTGACTCGATCCAGATAGGTGATGAAATACATCAGGCACAACATGACCAGCACGATGGTCGTCGCGCGAAAGCGTAAGTGTTTCATTAAATGTCTCCGTTATAGTTAGGTCGGCATGCGTGAGCAATAACATCCAGGACCTATCCTCTGCGGGACAATGCCTGAACCGGTCGATCTTTTTTTGCGCTTATTTCTGATGCTAGGCTGCTTTCAATACCGGTTTTCTTTTTTGCGAGGTCAGGTAATCCATTGCTGCGGCAACACCGCTGCCGGCCAGCGGAACGCCCGCCAATTTCAAGCCCATTTCACAACCGGCAAGCGTCGCCATCAACGTCAAATCGTTGGCTTCGCCCAGATGGCCGATGCGGAACATGCCACCCTTCATTTTGCCGAGGCCGGTGCCCAGCGACATATCGAAGTTTTCGTAGATGGTTTTGCGGATCGCATCGGCGTCGAATCCGGGCGGCGTCATCACACCGGTCAGCACCGGCGAATAGACGGCGGGGTCGGCGCATTGCACTTCCAGCCCCCAGGCATTGACCGCCGCACGGCAAGCCGCGGCGAGCCGCTGATGGCGCGCGAAGACATTGTCCAAACCTTCGCCGAGGATCATCTCCAGCGCTTCGGACAGTCCGTACAATAAATTGGTATTGGGTGTGTATGGCCAGTAGCCGGTGGCGTTCATTTCGATGATGTCGTCCCAGGCCCAAAACGCTTTCGGCAACTTGGCCGATTTACTTGCAGCGACCGCTTTGGGGGAGACTGCGTTGAAGCTGATGCCCGGCGGCAGCATCAAGCCTTTTTGCGATCCGGACACGGTAACGTCGACGCCCCATTCATCGTGCCGGTAATCGGCCGATGCCAGGCCGGAAATCGTATCGACGATGAGCAATGCCGGATGCCCGGCGGCGTCGATGGCCTTGCGCACCGACGCGATATCGGATGTGACACCGGTCGATGTCTCGTTATGCACGACGCACACCGCCTTGATCGTATGTTGCGTATCTTTACGCAAGCGCGCTTCGATCAGATCCGACCGCACGCCGTAGCGCCAGCCTTCAATCCCCGGCAAGCCCAGGAACTCCGGCTTCAGACCTAAAGCTTCCGCCATTTTTTTCCACAAGGTCGCGAAGTGACCTGTTTCATACATCAGCACGGCGTCGCCCGCACTCAAGGTATTGACCAGCGCAGCTTCCCAAGCGCCGGTACCGGAAGATGGATAAATGATGACCGGCTGTTCGGTCTTGAATATTTTTTTTATACCGGCCAGCACCTGCATGCCCAGGGCGCCGAATTCCGGACCGCGATGATCGATGGTGGGGTAACTCATCGCCCGCAAGATGCGATCGGGCACGGGACTGGGGCCGGGGATTTGCAGGAAGTGCCGGCCTGCGGGGTGGAAGTCCAGTTTAAGCATTGATTTCTCCGTTTAGATGCATTTTGAATTTTGAATTCAAAATTACTTTAACAGAGCAAATTTTTAAGGTAAACATCTTTTTGCCTTTTAACCTGCCGTTTTAACAGCTTCCTGCAGGGGGATGTGTGCTAAAAACGACTGACAGGAAATGTCTTGATGCTAAAATACAAAAACTGATTTAAGGAATTTGAATGCAAAATACAGAATTTGGACGAACTGAGGAAACCGGCACTCAGAGCGGCATTGCAGGCGGAGCGTTTCCCAAGCTGGAGCGCAAGCGGCTGCACGACACCGTGGTCGAGCACATGCGCAATATGATTGTCGAAGCCGTTCTGTTGCCGGGCACCAAGTTGAACGAACGGGAGTTGTGCGAAACGCTGGGCATCTCCCGCACGCCGTTGCGGGAAGCATTGAAAGTGCTGGCCGCCGAAGGATTGATCGATATATTGCCGAACCGGGGCGCGTCCGTATCGAAACTGTCGGAAACCGAAATCTCGGAAACCTTCGAGCTGATGAGCGTCCTTGAGGCAATGTCGGGCGAGCTTGCCTGCGAACGCATTACAACCGTGGAAATAGCTGAAATCAAGGCTTTGCACTACGCGATGCTGGCGTGCAAAGCGCAGAACGATCTGCCCGGCTATTACAGCCGCAACCAGGCCATCCACAATAAAATCAATGAAGCCGCGCGCAATTCGGTGCTGCACCAGACTTATTTGTCATTGAATCGGCGCCTGCAGGCCTTGCGATTCCGCTCCAATTTCCACGCCGGAAAATGGGACCGCGCCGCGCACGACCATGATGAAATGGTGAAAGCGCTGGAAGCCCGCGACGGCAAGCGCCTGGCTGAGATATTGCGCCGGCATCTGCTGGAAAAGCGCGATGCGGTGTTGACCAATCCGATGTAACAGGGTCACAACACCTTGGCCCGCAAACCGGCCGCAGTTTCACGGATGATATTGATTAATTCCAGCGCCGCCGGCGACGGCACGCTGTTGACCCGCATCATCAAACCGATCGCCCGGCCCATCAGGCCGGCAGTTTCCTCGCTGATTTTTGCCGGCAGCGGCAAGGTCGCCAAAAACCCCTCTTCCACATCGCGCTTGATTGCGCTCCATGGCACATACCAGACAACGTCGCTCCTGATCGTATAACTGCGACCGAACGAAGTTGAAATGTTTTCGATGAAATCATCGGCCGGCCCGATCCCCTCCCGAATCGCAAAGTTATCCGCCGCCTGACGATTAAGCGGCCCCTTGATCGGATGCAGCGCAGGAAACCGGCGAATGTCGGCGAAACCGATGTTAGACGTCTGCAACAAAGGATGGCCCGGGCGCACCGCGATGACCAGCGGATCGACATACAGGTATTCGAACGACAAACCGCTCATCTGCTCCGGATCGCTGGAGCGGCACAGCACCAGATCGACTTCGCGCTCAAGCAGCCGCACCATCATCTGCGCGGTAGTGCCGGTTCTCAGGCGTACCTGGATATTGTGTGTGTGGCGACGGAATTCGAGCAGCACTTCCGGCAGGAAAAACGGCATTAAAGAGGAAGTGGCGCCGATTTTTATCGTCGTGTCGGCCAAGGAACGCGCCTGCGACATCGAATTGGTGGCCCGCTGCATCGCATTGGCGATCGCCGCGGCATGCTCCTGGAACAATTTTCCCTGGCGGGTCAGCAGCGCGCCCTTGCGGCTGCGCTCGAACAGGCGCACCTGCAATATCTCTTCCAATTCAGTGAGGGACTTGGAAACCGCAGGCTGCGTGACCGACAGCGCCGCGGATGCCTTTTGCAGATTATTGTGAAGCGCCACGGCCTGGAAAATCTGGACATGGCGAAATTTGATGCGGCTATCGATCATTTATACCCGGCGAATACGTGGCTACCCAACTAGAAGTTATGGAAAATCGCAAAAAATATCAATATACGTAACTTTTTATAGGTTCTATCGTACGCCTTGTACGAGCATTTCATATATATGACAAGAAAAATATTAGGAGACAATATGATTTTTACGTCTATTTTGCGAAGGGCTACCCTGCCGCCGATGGTCGGCAAGCTCGGCCTTATCAGCATGATTGCGCTAATGACATTGCTGGTGCGGCCCAGCCCCGCTCTCGCCCAGGATGTCTCGCTGCTCAATTACACCAGCCCCGACCGCACCGAAAAATTGATGGCCGCCGCCAAAAAAGAAGGCTCGGTGACGTTTTACACCGCCATTGCCGAAAACGACTTGCGCCCGCTTCAGGCCGATTTCGAGAAAAAGACCGGCATCAAACTGAATGTCTGGCGCGCCGGCAGCGACAAGGTGTTGCAGAGAGCGGTGACCGAAACCGCCGCAAAGCGCTACGAAGTCGACATGATCCACATGGGCGCGCATCAAATGGAAGCGCTGCACCGGGAACATGTGTTGCAACCGGTCACCTCCCCGCTCTTCAAGGATCTGGTCAAGGACGCAGTTGCCAAGCATCGCGAATGGGCCTCGATCATGCTGATCGTCTGGGTTCAGGTATACAACACCAACCTGGTCGCGAAGGCCGATTTGCCGAAAACTTATCAGGATTTACTGGATCCGAAATGGAAGGGCAAACTCGGTATCGAATCCGACGATTCCGACTGGTTTGCCGCATTGGCAGGCAAATTGGGTGAAGCCAAAGGCATCAAACTATTCCAGGATATTGTCGCCACCAACGGCATTTCGGTGCGCACCGGCCATACGCTGATCAATAATCTGGTTGCCGCCGGCGAGGTGCCGCTGGCTTTGACGGTCTACAATTACATACCCGAAAGCGCCAAGCGCAAAGGCGCACCGATCGACACATTTGTCATCGACCCTGCCATTGCACGCGCCAATGCGATCGGTATTGCGGCGCATGCACCGCACCCGAATGCCGCGATGGTGTTTTACGACTATCTGCTGTCGGCCGATGCACAAAAGATTCTGGTCGGGCTGGGTTACATACCGACTAACAACACCGTCCCATCGCCGATGAAAAACACCAAGATCAATCTGGAAGACCCGGTGGTCACGCTGGACCAGATGGATAAGTGGTCGAAAATTTATAACGATACGTTAAAAAGAAACTGAATTAAAAACCGAAATGCAATAACGCCTAAATTGTCCGGAGTAAAAATCGTATGTTTGCAAAAATGAATCACATCGCAATGATCAGCGAAAACTACGCGAGAGCATCGAAATTCTATGAGTCCGTCTTCGGCATGAAGACCTCGGCGAAGGCCAGGCCGGCGCGCGCCACTACGGTAGGCGACGGCTATGTCGGTCTCAACATCAACCCGCGCTATGCCGGGCGGCCGGGCCGTCTGGACCATTTCGGGATCCAGGTTGCCGATACAGAAACCGCCTTCGAGCGCATGCGTCAAAAATATCCAAAACTGGAATGGGTCAAGCGCCCGGGCAACCGCCCTTTTGCCGGCATCACCGCGCACGACATGGATGGCAACGTCTTCGACATCTCCCAAAGCAGCATGGAAAACCGGCGCGACATGTATGAAGAAAATGCCGGCGTCGGCGACATCTACATCAGCCACTTTGCCTTGCGCACGATGAATCCGGATGCGGCCGCGGAGTTTTACAGCACCGTCTTCGAGCTGCAGCCATGCGCCAAAAAAGAAGGCGACCGCAATCACTATCTGACCGACGGCCACGTCACTATGGTGCTGATGCCTTGGCGCATCACCGACTATATCGGCACCGGTATTGTCGGGCCGTCGATGGAGCATATCGGTTTCACGGTGAAGAATATGGCCGAGTTCCAGGCTAACGCCGAAAAAGTATTCGGCGAAAATCCATTGCTGGCGCCGCTGTCGCTCGGCACCGGCGCCGAAGGTTTGCGGCGGCTGGAACTGGTGCGCGACAGCTGCCCTCTTTATCAACATCACATGACCGATGCAGATGGCATCTTGCTGTCGGTCACCGAAGCAGGGAGTAAAAAATGACGACAAAGAAATCGATTACCGATCAGTTCATCGACGTCAGCGGTTTTCGTATCCGCTATCTTGAAGCAGGGCCGGAAAACGGCCCGGTCGTGCTGCTGTTGCACGGCGCTTCGCTGGGTTCTTCGGCCGACACTTTCGCAGGCAATCTGCCGGCGTTCGCCGCTGCCGGGTTCCGTGCGATAGCGTTCGATCAGCCGGGCCATGGCAGCTCGATTGCGTTGGCCGGCACCGTCGACGATCCGCAAGTCGGCATCGTGCCGGCTTTGCTGGATGCGCTGGGCATCAAGCGCGCGGCGCTGGTGGGCCACTCACGCGCCGGCAGCAGCGCCATCCAGTTGGCGCTGAAAGATGCCTCGCGCTACACCGCCGTGGTTGTATTGGGCACCGGCAGCCTGCTGCCGCCGCTGGGCCAACTCGATGCCGAGAGCGAGGCCGCCGCGCAACGCAAACAAGAACGCAAGCAAGCCGACGTCGAGCCGACCATCGAGCAGACGCGCAAGCTGCTGGAAGCCGATCTTTATCATCACGACCTGATTACACCGGCAGCGCTGGAACAGCGTCATGCGATGAGCATCGGCGCCAATTTCCAGGCCTTCGCAGCACGCAATGCGCCCAAGCCAAAAGACGAGAACAAACCCGCCAAGACGCCGCTCTATGAACGCCTGGACGAACTCACAGTACCGCTGCTGATGCTCTACGGACGCGAAGACCGCGCCAGCGCCGGCCAGCGCGCCGAACTGCTGAAGCGCCGGAAACCGGAACTCAATCTGCGCATCATCGAGCGCTGCAAACATTTGCTGCCGTGGGATGCACCTGTGGAATTCGTCAAGCTCACGACCGAATTCCTGCGCACGCATTGACACTCACTGACGCTCATTGACATTCAGCAATACCGATTACGCACATCATATTTCGATACAAGATAAGAAAGACTGGCATGAAGAATGAAGTAAACGCGGAAATAAAAACTGAAGCAAACGATGCCATCCCGCCCGGCCGCAAGACCGCCCGCCGCTACGGCTCCGACTTCATCGTCGACATCCTGCAGCAATACGGCATTCCCTTCGCGGCCTTCAATCCGGGCGCCTCCTTTCGCGGCATCCACGATTCGCTGGTCAATTACCTGGGCAACC
>DASYCG010000166.1:0-5980 GCA_036500325.1 Herbaspirillum sp.
CAGGATCACCGGCCGTTTTACGACTGGATCCTGGGACGCCTGAGCGAAGGCGGTTTTTTCCAGAGCCCGGTGCCGCATCAATACGAATTCGCGCGCCTGAATCTGACCTACGCGATCACCAGCAAGCGCAAGCTGCTGCAATTGGTAGAAGAAAAAATCGTCGACGGCTGGGACGATCCCCGCATGCCGACCATCGTCGGCATGCGCCGCCGCGGCTATACGCCGGAATCGATCCAATTGTTTTGCGAACGCATCGGTGTCGCCAAATCCGATAGCTGGATCGACATGGCAACGCTGGAAGGCGCGCTGCGCGACGATCTGGATGCCAAGGCGCCGCGCGCGACCGCCGTGCTGCGACCGCTCAAACTGGTCATCGACAATTTCCCGGATGATCTGAGTGTCGACTGCACCGCGCCGGTTTTCCCGCCGTCGCACCCCCAGCACAATGAAATCATGCGCCATATCCCGATCTCCAAAACGCTGTGGATAGAGCGTGAAGATTTCATGGAAACGCCGGTCAAAGGTTATTTCCGGCTGTATCCGCCGATCGGCGATGCGCCCGGCAATCGCGTGCGCCTGCGCTACGGTTACGTCATCGAATGCACCGGCTACGACAAGGATGCCGACGGCAACGTCACCGCGGTGCACTGCCGTTATTTCGAAGACAGCAAGAGCGGCACCGAAGGCTCGTCGACCTACAAGGTCAAAGGCAATATTCATTGGGTCAGCGCCGCGCATGCCTTGCAGGCCGAAGTGCGTCTATACGACCGGCTGTTCACCGATCCCAATCCGGATGCCGGCGGCAAGGATTTCAAACTGGCGTTGAATCCGAACGCCAAGGAAGTCGTCACCGCCTATCTGGAACCGGGCCTGGCCGATGCGCTGCCGGATCAACGTTTTCAATTCGAACGGCACGGTTACTTCGTCGCCGATCGAGTCGATTCGATACCCGGCAGGCCGGTATTCAACCGCGCCGTGACCTTGAAGGATTCCTGGGGAAAATAAGCCTCCGGTTGCAATACAGAAGCACATAGAAGTACAGGCAAGAAAGAATTGAAACACCGTCCAACTTTGAACAACAGAAAGATTACGCCATGACTGTTTCCATCTACACCTCTTCCGCCCCGGTATACAAGCAAATGCTGATCGCCCTGAGCGATGTGCTGAAAAAAGCCGAAGCGCATGCGAACGAAAAGAAAATCGATCACGATGCCTATTTGCAGGCACGTCTGTATCCGGACATGTTCCCGTTGGTGCGCCAGGTGCAGATCGCCGTCGATTTCGCCAAGGGTGCTTCGGCCCGTCTAGGCGGCGTTGCAATTCCGTCGTATCCTGAAACCGAAAAGACCTTCGCCGATCTGCAAGAGCTGCTGTTCAAAACGCTGGCTTTCATCGATACCCTTGATGCCAAGCAATTCGAGGGCAGCGACACCAAGGAAATCGTCTTGCGTCCCGGCACGCCGAAGGAAAGAAAACTGAATGGCAGCGCTTACCTGCTCAATTACAATCTGCCCCAATTCTTCTTCCACGTCACCACTGCCTACGCCATCCTGCGCCACAACGGCATTGACGTCGGCAAGCGTGATTATATGGGCGCCTATTAAATTCATTAAGCCCATCGAGCTACGCAGGTGAATTTGCAGCGGCTTGAACCACGCTGCAAATAAACGGCTTACTTATTGGCAGCATCCTGTCCTCGCGATGCTGCCGATAAGCACGCCGCCAAGGCTTTCTTCAGCTAGTATTTTTACCTATTACACCATCGTCCCATGAGCAATCTATCCGCTGCTGCCGCCGCGCAGAATCTTCCTGTAGTCCCGATCAAACCGCTGCTCACAGCGATGATGCTGGTGGTTTCGCTCAGTGCGCTGGAGCAATCCATCACCTCGGTCGCGTTGCCGGTCATTGCTTCGGAACTCAACGGCTTCACACTGATGGCATGGGTGGTTTCGGCTTATCTGGTGGCTTCGACTGTCGTCACGCCGATCTACGGCAAACTCAGCGACATATACGGCCGGCGCACCATGCTGACCTACTCGGTCACCATCTTTATCCTGGCGTCGCTCGGCTGTGCAATGGCGCAAAGCATGCCGCAACTGGTGTTGATGCGCGTGTTGCAGGGCATAGGAGGCGGCGGTCTGCTTTCGGTAGCGCAAGCGGCGGTCTCGGATGTCATGGCGCCGCGCGAACGCGGCCGCATACAAGGTTATTTCAGCAGCGTTTGGGTAGTGGCCAGCATGGGCGGTCCGATGATCGGCGGTTACCTGACGCACTATTTGTCATGGCACTGGATTTTCTGGATCAACTTGCCGGTCGGTCTTGTGGCGCTGGTCATGGTGCGCCGTTCGCTGCGCCTTCTGCCGCTGCCGTCGCGCGACATACGCCGCTCCATCGACTATATCGGCTCGATCCTGCTGGCGACCGGGCTGACCGGCGTGTTGATGGCCATTACCCGTATCGGCCAGGGCATCCCGCTGGACGAATCGCTCAACCTGACGCTGCTGCTCGGCGGCCTGCTGGTCATGGTAACTTTCTTCTGGCACGAGGGCCGCACGCCCGAACCGATCATCCCGATGTCGATGCTGCGCATTCCGACCGTGGCAATTTGCTGCCTCGTATTGTTCCTGAGCTTTTTCGAATTGATTTCAATGTCGGTGCTGCTGCCCTTGCGTCTGCAGATGACAGGTTTGTCGCCCGAGCTTTCCGCATTGCGATTGCTGCCATTGACGCTGACAACGCCGATCGGCGCATTCATCGCCGGCAAATGGATGGGCCGTCACGGCCACTATAAAAACGCCATGTTCACCGGTGCCGCGGTAGCCTCGCTGGCCGGCTTCGTGCTGGCGTTCATCTCGCCGCGGCATGATGCCCTGATGGCGATCACCATGGCGATTCTGGGCCTCGGCATCGGTGCGCAATTCCCCACCGGCATGGTCGCGACGCAAAATGCCGTGCATCGCACGCAAGTCGGCATCGCCACTGCGCTGACCTCGTTTTCCCGCCTGCTGGGCGGCGCCGTCGGCGTCGCGGTATTAACTGCGGTGGTGATCGCGTTGCTGCGCAATGCGCTCGGCGATTTCCATGTCGGCAATACGCCCGACGGCGGCGACGCTATGATGCAAATCTTCCGTGCCGTCACAAACAGCACCGATGATGCGCGCGGCCTGGCGCTGCGCAACGCCGCCGATGGCGCCTTCCGTAACGTCACGATATTGAGCGCCGCAATCTCGCTGCTTTCGCCGCTGCTGCTGCTCTTCATCCGCGAACTGAAATTGCGCGACACCAGCGAACCGATCTCTGCCGTGATGGCCGAGTAAATTGGAATAAGTTGAAATCGCCCGGCGCCATGGAATAAAAGCGGCCGGGCAGCTTGTTACCAGATTTTCATCCATTTCAACAGCGCCACGGTGGCGACGCCCAAACCGATCATGGCGCCCATCACGATAAAGAATGCGGACTCGTCGTGCAGTCCGGGCAATCCCGCGACGTTCATCCCGAACACACCGGACACCAGCGTCGCCGGCATCAACAACGCGGTCAGAATCGATAGCGCCATCAGATTGCGGTTCATCTGCTCCGACATCTGCGAGGCGATTTCTTCCTGCAGCAATTTGGCGCGTTCATAGAGCGCTTCCAAGGTCAGATGCAAATCGTTGAATGCATCCAGCGACTGCGTCAGCCCCTCTTGCGCCGTGATCGATACCCAAGGCAGACGCAAACGATTGAACTGCTGCAATAACCTGCGCTCGGGATTGATATGCCGGCGCAATTCCGCCAATTGACGCCGGATCGCACTGAGCGCCGCGCGATCTTCGCTGCGCCGATCGGACAGCACCGATTCTTCGATGTCGTCGACTTCCTCGTTCAGCGCTTCGATGCGATCGGTAAAACCGTCGCCCAGGCACCGCAGCAAACCCGCGAACAACTCCGCGGTATTATTGAAAGCCTCGCCGCCCGCAACCGCCTGCCGCAGCAGATTGGTGGAACAGAGCGGCTGGTTGCGCAGCGTCACCAGACGCCGGCTATCGAGAAAAAAATGCAGCGCACCCTTTTCGCTGCCGGTATCGCTGATTTCCATTTTGATATCGACCAGCGTGCCATAGACCCCATCGGCTGTTGAATTCAGACAAGGCGTAGTATCGGTGCTGAGCAGGAACTCCCGAATGAATTCCGGGATCGCTTCTTCGGTCTGCAGCCATTGGCGGATTTTACCGTCGACGATCTTGGCATGCAGCCAGGAAAAGGACGGTGCATCCGGCTTGCTGTCGATCGACGGCACATCGCGCCAGCGCAAGGGCTTTGCGACGCCGCGATCGAAACGGTAAGCGCAGATCAATCCGCCCGGCTCATAAGCCGTGGCAAGAATGCCCGTTAGCGCTGGGGTCAATTCGACTTCTTCAGACATTTTGGCACCCATGTAGTAAATAATCCGCGTTAAATAGTCCGCAATAAATATTCAGCAAAAAATATTCAGCAAAACAGTCACCGGATTATAAGAGTAAGCAGCCGGCCTGCGCCATGACCGTCGGTTTTTCGTTCAGGCCCGCTTCGGCCGCAGCAGCGCATGCAAAATGATCGCGCCGAACGTTGCGGTGCCGATGCCGCCGAGTGCAAAGCCGCCCAGTTTCAGTGTGAAATCGCCGGCGCCCAGCACCAGCGTAACGGCTGCCACGATCAAATTCCGGTTATTCGAAAAGTCGACATTGTTAACTACCCAGATGCGCGCGCCGGATACGGCGATCAGGCCGAATACCACAATCGACACGCCACCCAATACCGCGCCGGGAATGGTCTGAATCACCGCACCGAATTTGGGCGAAAACCCCAAGATAATTGCAATGACAGCCGCCACCACGAATACCAGCGTCGAGTAGATTTTGGTCACGGCCATGACGCCGATATTTTCAGCATAAGTTGTCATCCCGGTGCCGCCGAAACTGCCTGAAACAATCGTCGCCAGGCCATCGCCGACGAAAGCGCGCCCCATATAAGGATCCAGGTTTTGCCCGGTCATGGCGCTGACGGCTTTGATATGGCCGAGATTTTCCGCCACCAGAATAATCGCCACCGGCGCCAGCAAGGTCATCGCTTCCGGCTTGAAGACCGGGCTGGCGAATAGCGGCATGCCGAACCAGGCGGCATTGGCGACAATGCTGAAATCGATCGGCTTGCCGAGGCCGGCGCCGTTGGTCAGCAATACATAAATCACGTACGCCAGCGCCAGACCGACCAGGATCAGCAAACGCTGCAACATGCCGCGCGCATACACGGCCACCAGGCCGACGCACAGCACCGTACACAGCGCCATCCATGCATCGAAACTGTTCGCGGTCACGCCCTTGACCGCAATCGGCGCCAGATTCAAGCCAATCACGGCGACCACGGCGCCGGTCACCACCGGCGGCATCAACCGCTCGATCCAGCGCGTACCGATCGCCATGACGATGAAGCCGATCAATGTCGACACCACGCCACAGGCGATGATGCCGCCGAGTGCGACGCCGAGATTGCCGTTATGGCCGCTTCCGTCGTATCCCGTCACCGCGATTACCAGCCCGATAAACGCGAAGCTGGAACCCAGGTAACTGGGCACGCGACCGCCGACCAGCACGAAAAACAGCAAAGTGCCGATACCGGACATGAAAATCGCCAGATTCGGATCGAAACCCATCAGCAGCGGCGCCAATACAGTCGCGCCGAACATGGCCACCACATGCTGAACGCCCATTGCGATGGTTTGAGGCGCTGCCAGGCGTTCATCGGCGGCAATGACCTGCGCTGTGCCGTCGGCGGATGCCGTGCGCAAACGCCATTTCGGGAAATATGACATGGAAACCCCTTGAATTTTTGATTGCTGCGCCTGCGATCTTCTGTTTTAAGCCGGCCCTGCTCTGCCCGTATTGTAAAGGCAGGTAAATCCAAACTATCAATCTTCTTACAACAAAATAAGCGCACGTCCTACTGTTGGATCCATGGGCAG
>DASYCG010000167.1:0-16779 GCA_036500325.1 Herbaspirillum sp.
CCGCCCAACGCCCGATACAAATCAATCGAATTGGTCAATCGCAATTGCCGCGCCTGAACCAACGCCTGCTGCGCGCCAAACAATTCCCGTTCCGCATCCAGCTTATCGAACGAACTGGCAATACCATTCGTATAACGCAGATTAGTCAGATTCACGCGTTCCTGCGTGACCTTCAAAAATGCCTCCTGCGCTTCAACCTGCTCGGTCAGCGTTTCGCGGCCGACCAATCCATCTGCCACTTCGCGGAACGCGGTCTGAATGGTTTTTTCGTAATCCGCGATCGCCAGATTCTTGCGGACTTCCGCCAACGTCAGATTGCCCCGGTTGCGTCCTGCATCGAAGATCGGCAAAACCAACTGCGGCGAGAACGACCAGGCGCCGCTACCGGAATCGAACAGCCCGCCCAGCGAGGTGCTGGCGCTGCCGAATGCGGCTGTTAGAGAGATACGCGGGAAGAAGGCGGCGCGCGCCGCACCGATATCGGCATTAGACGCCAACAGGCGCTGCTCGGCGGCACGGATGTCCGGACGACGCGTCAACAGATCGGATGGCAGGCCTGCCGGGATATCGGCAACGATGTTTTCTTCCGAAAGCGTCGGCGGCGCCGGCAGGTTTTCAACGCGGGTGCCGACCAATAACGTCAATGCGTTATCGGCCTGCGCGCGTTGCCGTTTCAAGGTCGCCAGCGCGGTGCGGGCGGATTGCACCAGCGTACTCGACAGGCTTAAATCCAGCGATGAATCGACGCCGACGTCAAACCGTTTCTGCGCCAGCGTAAAGTCGGATTGCCGGCTATCCAGCGTTTGCTGCGCAATGTCCATCTGCTCGGCAAACGAACGCTCCGCCAGATAGGCATCGGCGACTTGCGCGATCAGGCTGATCTGCACCGATTGGCGCGCTTCTTCAGTTGCCAGATACGAGGCCAATGCCGATTGGCTGAGGCTGCGCACACGGCCGAAGAAGTCCAGTTCGAACGCCGCCAGGCCGAGGCCGACCTGCACCGTATTGCCGGTGAGGGGTTGGCCGGTAGGCGACTGCACAGCCGGCAGACGTTGACGCGTTGCATTGGCGTTGACGTTGATGTTAGGCAGACGATCCGCGCTGGTGATGTTGTATTGCGCGCGCGCGGCTTCGATGTTCAGTGCCGCGGTGCGCAGGTCGCGATTGTTTTCCAGCGCAGCGGTGATCAAGGCTTGCAGATGCTGATCGGGGAAGAACTCGCGCCAGCCCAATGTGGCCGCTTCGCGATCGGCGCCGATGGCCGAAGCCGAATTGACTTCGCCCGGATAAGCCGCGTCGACCGGCGCCGCCGGCCGGTGATAGACCGGGTTCAGTGAGCAGGCCGACATGACACCCGCCGCCAGCATCGCTGCACTCAACATCGCCAGGCGGTGAATTGAAAAATTAAACATTCTGATCCTTCCCGTTATTATCCGTTGTCCGTTGGCGTATCGGTAACGATATCGCCGTGGCCAAGCGCAGGGGTGTCGTTCTTGAGATGCTTGCCGCGCTTCTTGCCCGAGAAGAAGGTACGGACAACCACGAAGAACACCGGCACGAAGAACACCGCCAATGCCGTCGCCGTAATCATTCCGCCCATCACGCCGGTACCGATGGCGCGTTGGCTACCGGAGCCGGCGCCGGTCTTGATTGCCAGCGGCAGCACACCCAGAATGAACGCGAGCGAGGTCATGATGATTGGACGGAAGCGCAGATGCACCGCTTCCAATGTCGCTTCGATCAAGCCCATGCCCTGTAACTGCAGATCCTTGGCGAATTCGATAATCAGAATCGCGTTTTTCGCCGACAGACCCACCACTGCAATCATCCCGACCTTGAAGTACACGTCATTCGGCATGCCGCGCAAGGTCACGCCGAGCAGCGCACCCAGAATGCCGAGCGGCACCACCAGCATCACCGACAGCGGAATCGTGGTGCTTTCATACAACGCAGCCAACACCAGGAATACCGCAACCAGCGACAGCAGATACAGCGCGGGCGCTTGCGAACCGGAGGTCTTTTCTTCCAGCGACTGGCCAGTCCATTCGTAACCGATGCCGGGCGGCAGCTTGGCGATGAAGTTTTCCATTTCTGTCATCGCTTCGCCGGTGCTCTTGCCCGGGGCAGCGCCGCCGCTGAGCTTGTATGCCGGATAGCCGTTATAGCGAATCAATTGCACAGGGCCGTTGATCCATTTGGACGTGGTGAATGCCGAGAACGGCACCATCGCGCCGGCGGTATTGCGGGTATACAGCTTGGCCAGATCGTCCGGTTGCCGGCGTTCCGGCGCATCGGCTTGCACGATCACACGTTGTTGACGGCCCTGGTTCGGGAAGTCGTTGGTGTAGGCCGAGCCCAGCGAAGTCGACAAGACGCTATTGATATTGGCGAACGTGACGCCGAGCGCACTGGCTTTGTCGCGGTCGATATCGAACTCCAGTTGCGGCGCATCTTCCAGGCCTTCAGGCCGCACGCCGGCGACGATCTTGCTTTGACTCGCCATGCCCAGCAATTGATTGCGCGCCGCCAGAAATGCCGCGTGACCTACGCCGCCCCGGTCTTGCAGGCGCAGCGTAAAGCCGACTGCGTTGCCTAGTTCGGGAATCGGCGGCGGATTCAACGGGAACACCATCGCATCCTTGATCTGCATGAACGCGCCGAAGGCTTTGCCGGCAATGGCGTCGGCCGATTGGGAGGCGTCGCGTTCGGACCAGTCTTTCAGCGGCACGAATACCAGGCCCGCATTTTGGCCGTTACCCGAGAAGCTGAAGCCGAGTACGCCGATCACATGGTCCACGCCCGGTTGCTTGAGAAAATAATCTTCCACTTTCTTCACCACTTCCAGGGTGCGGTTCTGGCTGGCGCCGGCCGGCAACTGGATGTTGGTCAGAATGTAACCCTGATCTTCGTTCGGCAGGAACGAAGCCGGCAGGCGGACGTACAGCAGCGCCACGCAGCAGACCACCAGCAGATAGACCAGCATGGTGCGGCCGGTTTTGGTCAGCAGACGGCCAATCACGCCTTGATAGCCTGATGCCGTCTTGCTGAATTTGCGATTGAACCAGCCGAAGAAACCCTTGCGTTCGAAATGCGAACCGGCTTCGATCGGCAGCAGGATCGTGGCGCACAACGCCGGTGTCAGCGTGAACGCCATCAGGACCGAGAACACCATCGATGCAATCATCGACAACGAGAACTGACGGTAAATCTGACCGACCGCGCCGCCGAAGAATGCCATCGGCACAAACACCGCGATCAGCACCAGCGTAATACCGATCAGCGCGCCGGTAATTTGCCCCATCGCCTTGATGGTCGCGTCTTTCGGCGACAAGCCTTCCTGGGTCATGATGCGTTCGACGTTTTCCACCACCACAATCGCATCGTCGACCAGGATACCGATCGCCAGCACCATGCCGAACATGGTCAGCACGTTGATCGAGAAACCGAACAGCAGCAGCGTTGCAAAGGTACCCAGCAAAGCGACCGGCACCACGATCGTCGGAATGATCGTGTAGCGGATGTTTTGCAGGAACAGATACATCACCAGGAACACCAGCACGATCGCTTCAACCAGCGTCTTGATGACTTCTTCGATCGATATCTTGACGAACTTGGAGGTGTCGTAAGGGATTTGATATTTCACGCCGGCCGGGAAGTATTGCGCCAGCTCTTCCATTTTCTTGCGGACCAGGGTGGCGGTGCCGAGCGCATTCGCGGTCGGCGACAGTTGCACGCCGATCGCCGAAATCGCTTTGCCGTCGATACGGGCCGATGTCGAATAGGCTTGTCCGCCGATTTCAATGCGCGCCACATCGCGCAGCCGCACCACCGAACCGTCGGGATTGGCGACCAGCACGATCTTGCCGAACTCTTCGACGCTGGATAACTGGCCGGTGACGACCACGGTCGCCGAAATCTGCAGCGAGTCATCGCTAGGCAGATCGCCCAGCGTGCCGGATGCCACTTGCGCGTTTTGCGCTCTGATCGCGCTCGATACATCGTCCGGCGTCAGCTTGTAGCTATACAGCTTGGCAGGATCGATCCAGATCCGCATGGCGCGTTCGGTGCCGAACAGTTGCGCGGTGCCGACGCCGGGTACGCGGCGGATTTCATTGAGCACGTTACGCGACGCGTAATCGCCCAGGGCCACCGGGTCCAGCTTGCCGTCATCCGATGAAATGGTGATGAATTGCAGGAAGTTGCTGCGCGACTTGACGACTTGCACGCCTTGTTGCGTGACCGAAGCAGGCAAACGCGCTTCCACCCGTTTCAGGCGGTTCTGCACATCGACCGCCGCCAGATCGGCATTGGTGTCATTGGAGAACGTGACGGTGATCGTCACGGCGCCGGGCTGACTTTGCGACTCGACGTATTGCAGGCCGTCGGCGCCGTTAAGTTCCTGTTCGATCAGGCTGGTGACGCTGTCGTCCATGGTCTGGGCAGTCGCGCCCGGATAGGCCGCGGTGATGACAATGGTCGGCGGTGCGATGCTCGGGTATTGCGACACCGGCAGTTTGGTAATCGACAGGGCGCCGGCGAGCATAATAAAAATCGCCAGCACCCAGGCAAAAATCGGGCGTGAAATAAAAAACGATCCCATCGGTCAGCCTCTTAATTCGCTTTGGTTTGTGCTGCGGCGACCGGCGCAGGCGCGGCAGTCGGCGTAGCGGCGGGGGCTGCAGCAGCGGCCTTGGACGGGTCTTTCCACGGTACTGCGGTGACGGCAGCGCCCGGCTTCACTTTTTGCAGGCCTTCCACAATCACGCGGTCGCCGGTTTTGACGCCATCCTTGATGATCCAGACATTGCCTTGCGAAGCGCCGGTAGTGACCGGTTGCGCGACCACTTTATTGTCGGCGTTGACCAGCATGACGACCGAACCGCTGACATCGCGCACCACCGCTTGTTGCGGCACCACGATCGCGCTTTCATTGACGCCTTGTTCCAGCTTGGCGCGCACGTACATGCCGGGCAGCAAAGTGCGTTGCGGATTCGGGAATTCGGCGCGCAAGGTAATGGCGCCGGTGCTTTCGTCCACGCTGATATCGGAGAACAGCAATTTGCCCGATTGCGGATAAGGCTGGCCGTCGTCGGTCACTAGCGTGACTTTGGCCTGGCTATTGCCGATGCTTTTGAGTTTGCCGTCCGCCAGCGCTTTTTTCATGGACAGCACTTCGTTGCTCGATTGGGTCAGATCGACGTAGATCGGATCGAGCTGCTGGATCAGCGCCAGTTGCGTGACGTCGGCTTGACCGACCAATGCGCCTTCGGTGACCAGCGCGCGGCCGATACGGCCGGAAATCGGTGCGGTGACGGTGGCATAGCCCAGGTTCAGGGCCGCGGTCTGGCGTGCTGCCTTGGCGGTCAGCACGTCGGCTTCCGCGGTTTTTTGGGCGGCGATCGCGTCGTCATATTCCTGCTTGCTGATCGCGTTGACGGCGACCAGCGGTTCATAGCGTTTGGCTTTGGCCAAAGACTGGGCTGCGGTGGCTTCGGCGCGCGCCTGGGCCGCTTGTGCGCTGGCGAAGGCGGCTTGCAACGGGGCCGGATCGATGCGGAACAATACCTCGCCGGCCTTGACCTCGCTGCCTTCCTTGAAGGTGCGCTTGAGAATGATGCCCGGCACGCGCGCGCGGACTTGCGCAACGCGGGTGGCTTCCAGCCGGCCCGGCAGCTCATCGGAAATGGCAATGCGTTGCGGAGCGACTGTGATGACCGAGACCTCAGTTGGCGGCGGGCCGCCGGCGCCGCCATCAGGCTTTTTGCCGCAGGCGGCGATGACTGATAACGCGGCGACGGCCAGGGCAATGCGCGTATAAGGACTAACTAAGCGACTAACTAAGCTCATAGAGATCTCGCACGTAAAAAGTTGAATGCCTTCCGAACGATATCGGCTGGCAGAGGAAAACGGAAAGTATAGGATATTCGGTCGATGGCGTTACAGTTGATTACGAATGTATGTTTGCGGGCATAATTTATTGCAATCAAATTGAACGGCCGATTAAAGCGATGCTATTATAAACATACATTCATGGATGTATGTAGTTGAGTATCAAAAAAATAAAAAATAAGGAAAACACCCCATAAGTCTGCCGATTTCATTGCTAATTTGATAAGCTGAAATCGACAGATTTTTATTTTGACCGGATGATGTTCGATGGCTAGGAATACCAAAGAAGAAGCACTTGAAACGCGCAGCCGCATTCTCGATGCGGCGGAGAATGTGTTTCACGCACACGGCGTTTCGCGGACCTCGCTGGCCGATATCGCCGCGGCGGCGGAGGTCACCCGCGGCGCCATTTACTGGCATTTCGAAAACAAAAGTGCTCTGTTCAACGCCATGTGCGAACGGGTTCGCCTACCGCTGGAAACGATGAAGGAAGCTGATTCAGCGATGTTCGTGAACGACCCGATGGGCCAATTGCTGAGCAACGCAGTGCAAGTCATGCGGCAGGTGGTGCACGATCCGCGCTCGCGCAAGGTATTCGATATTCTCTTCCTCAAATGCGAATACGTTGAACCGGACGACCCGATCGTGGTGCGTCAGCGCGAGTGTTTCATGGCTGGAAAAGTGAAAATCAAGAAGATGTTGGCGGATGCGGTAGCGCTGGAACAATTGCCGGCGGATCTGGACATCGATCTGGCCTATGTGATGGTGCACGCCACTTTTTCGGGTTTGCTGAACGACTGGCTGTTCGCGCCGGATAATTTCGATTTATCGCGCACCGCAGAAAGACTGTTTTCGGCGACCATTCATATGTTGCGAACCGCGCCGACCTTGCGCCAGGCCAAAGCCTGAATCCAGCCCTGAATCAATACGTCGCCACCGTAGGATCGACCTGTTGCGCCCAGGCATGAATCCCGCCGGTTAAATTGGTTACATTGGTAAAGCCCTGGCGTTCCAGAAACGCCGCCACCTGCATGCTGCGCGCGCCGTGATGGCAGATACAGACGATCGCCGCTTCCGGATCGAGCTCCTGCATGCGTGCCGGAATGGTATTCATCGCAATCGGCAGCGAATCCCCAATACGGCATTTCTCGAATTCCCAAGGCTCGCGCACGTCCAGCAGCAGCGGCGCGGGGCGAGCGGTATCGGCGATCCAGGTGGCTAGTTCAGGGGCGGTCAAATGCTGCACGGTGTGATTTTCCGGTGATTTCGGTGATTGGGATCAGAATGTGAAGTGAGACGGCTGTGTCGCTGCGTGCAAGGACTTGACCACGGTCTCGAACAGCTTGACGGTGTCGTAGACGCGGTCTGCGCTGCGGGTGATGACCTGGGCCGACATCGCCGGCGCTTGCCCTATAAACGCAACAATGCGTCCGCCGACCTTGATTTGCGACAAAAAGCTTTCCGGCAGGAACGGCAGCGAACCGGAGATAACGATGACATCGTATTCGGCTTCGCCGGCAGTCCAGCCCTGTGCGCCATTGCCGAGCTGCACGTCGACATTGGCAACGCCGTAAGCGGATAGATTCTGCTGCGCCTGCGAACGGATGGCCGGATCGATTTCGATCGTGGTGACGTGCCGCCCCTTATGGGCCAGCAACGCGGCCATATAGCCGGAACCGGCGCCGATTTCCAGCACATGTTCATGTTTTTTTACTGCAGCGGCCTGCAGCACACGGGCTTCAACCTTCGGCTGCAGCATGCTTTCGCCGCCCGGCAACGGGATTTCGATATCCATGAAAGCCAGGCCCTTATAGGCCGCGGGCACAAAATCTTCGCGTTTGACAACCATCAGCAGGTCCAGCACGTCCTGTTCCAACACATTCCAGGGACGGATTTGCTGCTCGATCATGTTGAAACGGGCTTGTTCAATGTTCATTTGAGTGGCTCAATAGCAAGGAAAATTAAAATAATGCGGCATTTTATCAAACGCCGGCTGCATCCGCGACGGCATGACGACGATATGGCGACGACGAGATGATACCGCCAATTTGCGCTTTTCCGATGGAAGGCGCCGAACCGCGCGTTATTGGCACAATAATGCGGCAATTTACATTTGCGCCAGCGCGCAAATCTTTCTCTTCCGCAACCGCGGGCACACGGTAAAATGGCGCGGTTACCGGATTGCAGATCGCAAATCCCGGATGAGCCGGCTTCCCGAGCCTGCGCTACTTTCTCTGGTGTATCCTGCCTCAAAACCTTCGCGCGCTTTCATGCATTTTTCACGTATTTGCCACGCATTTTTCAAAGTCTTCGTCAAATTTCAAAAGATCGCCAATTCCTGTCAATTTCCTTTTAACCTTTTAAACGGCAAGCATGGATACATTACTGTTACTCAAATCACTGATCATGGGCATTGTCGAAGGACTCACCGAATTCCTTCCAATCTCATCCACCGGCCATTTAATTCTGGCCGGCAGCATACTGGACTTCACCAGCCCCGCGTTTCCGAAAGAAAAAGTCGACGTATTTGAAATCGTGATCCAGGCCGGCGCAATTCTGGCGGTTTGCTGGGAGTACCGGCTACGTATCGCGTCGGTATTGACCGGCTTGTTTTCCGAACGCAAAGCGCAGCGGCTGGTCATCAATCTGATTGTGGCGTTTCTGCCGGCGGCAATACTGGGCCTTTTATTCAGCAAGGCAATCAAGGCGCATCTGTTTTCGGCCCTGCCTGTGGCAATCGCGTTTATTGTCGGCGGCCTGATTATCCTATGGGTTGAGCGCCGTCACGCACGCCTGGGCGACAGCCGCTTGACGCGCGTCGATTCGGTCGACGACATGACAGTGCTCGATGCCTTCAAAATCGGCTGCGCGCAAGCCTTCGCACTGATCCCCGGCACCAGCCGTTCCGGCGCGACCATTATCGGCGGCATGCTGTTCGGCCTGTCGCGCAAGGCGGCCACGGAATTCTCCTTCTTCCTGGCGATCCCTACCTTATTCGCGGCCACCATCTTTTCGCTCTACAAGGCCCGCGCGCTGCTGGAAGCCCGCGATCTGCCGCTGTTTACGGTCGGCACCATTGCCGCATTCATCTCGGCATTCATTTGCGTGCGCTGGCTGCTGCGTTACATCAGTAATCACGATTTCACGTTATTCGCCTGGTACCGCATCGCGTTCGGCATCGTGATTCTCGCGACTGCCTATTACGGCTTGGTCGTTTGGGCGGATTGATGGCAATAGCGGCTTCCGATCACAACAAGAGCGCGCGAGCGCTCGAACTATTACAAACGGTATTCGGCTATCCCTCGTTTCGCGGCGAGCAGCAGGCGATTGTCGAACAGGTCATGCGCGGCGGCGATGCATTGGTGCTGATGCCGACCGGCGGCGGCAAATCGCTCTGCTATCAGATTCCTGCGCTGGTGCGGGATGGCGTCGGCGTCGTGGTTTCGCCGTTGATCGCATTGATGCAGGATCAGGTCGATGCGCTGGCTGAAGTCGGCGTGCGCGCCGCCTTTCTGAATTCAACGCAGACCTTCGAAGAATCGTCCGAGATCGAACGCCGCGTGCGGCGCGGCGAGATCGATCTGGTTTACGTGGCGCCCGAACGTCTGATGACACCGCGTTGCCTGGATCTGCTGGCGCAATCGAATATTGCGCTGTTTGCCATCGATGAGGCGCATTGCGTTTCGCAGTGGGGCCACGACTTCCGGCCCGAGTACATCAAACTCTCCGTGCTGCACGAACGCTTTCCGCATGTCCCGCGTATTGCGCTCACCGCGACTGCGGACCAGCAAACGCGCGAAGAAATCATCCGGCGCCTGCAATTGGAAGAGGCTCAGCAGTTTGTGGCTTCGTTCGATCGGCCCAATATCCGGTATCAGATCGTCGAAAAAGCCAACGGCCGCAAACAACTGCTCGATTTCATTCAAGGCGCGCATAGCGGCGATGCCGGCATCGTGTATTGCCTGTCGCGCAAAAAAGTGGAAGAGACCGCCGAATTTTTGAAGGAAAACGGCATTGCCGCCTTGCCGTATCACGCGGGCATGGAGTATCAGAAACGCACCGCCAATCAGGCGCGTTTCCTGCGCGAAGAAAGCGTCGTCATGGTCGCGACCATCGCCTTCGGCATGGGTATCGACAAGCCCGACGTCCGTTTTGTGGCGCATCTGGATTTGCCGAAAAGTATTGAAGGGTATTACCAGGAAACCGGCCGCGCAGGTCGCGACGGCGCACCGGCCAATGCCTGGATGGCATACGGTTTGCAGGACGTGGTGCAGCAACGCCGCATGATCGAAGAATCCGAAGCCGATGAAACATTCAAGCGCGTGCTGGGCGTCAAGCTCGATGCAATGCTGGGTTTGTGCGAAACCTTGCACTGCCGGCGCATGCGTCTGCTGGAATACTTCGGACAGAGCGCGGCGCCGTGCGGCAATTGCGATACCTGTCTGGCGCCGCCGGTATCTTTCGATGCCACCGTCATGGTGCAAAAATTATTATCGACCGTGTATCGCGTCGGGCAGCGCTTCGGCGCCGGCCATGTGCTCGATGTGCTGCGCGGCGTCGATTCGGAAAAGGTCCGGCAGTGGCAGCATGAGCAGCTATCGACCTTCGGCATCGGCAGTGCCGGCAGCGAAGCGGAATGGCGCGCCATTTTACGGCAGGTCATTGCGCTGGGATTGCTGGTAGTCGACTACGATTCTTATAACGCCTTGAAACTGACCGACGCGGCGCGGCCGGTATTGACCGGCGGCCAACTGATCCAGCTACGGCAATATCAAAAGCCGCTTAAAACGGCGCGCGTATCCAAATCCAAAGGTTTCGCGGAATCCGGCCTGTCTGCTGCCGAACAACTCATCTTCGAGAAATTACGCTGGTGGCGCGTGGAAACCGCGCGCAAACACAATGTGCCGGCCTATGTCATCTTCCATGACGCGACCATGCGCGAAATCGCAAAGGCACAGCCTGCATCGCTCGACGATCTGCGCGGCGTTACCGGCGTTGGCGAGAAAAAGCTGGAAACCTACGGCGAAGAAATCGTTGCCTTGATCGCTGAATTTTCCTAGCTTGTCACTTGTTTCAGATAGCCGTCCTCGCTGACGGCGGCACGGGTCACGGTGCTTTGATCGCGCAGATAAGCGTCAGGATCGTAGGCCAATGCCGAACAGATCCGTTGCGGAGAGTTGTCGCCGATTTCCTGCAACACTTTATTTTCGAGCAGTACGCTCAGACCGCGTTCATAAAACGGGTTTTTCAGCCGGAGTGCATGCATTTCCGGCGTCATCTCGGTGAGGAATAAATCGATCATGGCGCCCGCATATTGACGTGGCGACTTGAGCAACTCGATATCGAATTCCGAAAAATAATAAAGCGGCTGGTTATTGAGCCAGATGCTGCTGCCGTCTTGCGCAATCGCATGTGCGCTACGGCTGCGGGATTTATGCAGAAGCATTCTGGTATCCAGGTTGCGCAGGCTGATGTCTATGGCTGTTGTATGTTTGGCTTGGGCGTGCCAGGCGGCGGCCAGCATCCGGAAGGTTTTGCTGCGTGAAACGCATGACTGAATGAAGGATCTGATGTGAACCAGCGGGGAGGCGGCGAAACTATCGGTCAGCAAGGCCGTGATGTGCGCCGCGTTGCCTTCACCTAGCGTACCCAGGGATTTGAGATAGTTGTTCAGTTCGATGCCTTGCCGCACAGTGACGCGATCGGCGACATTTTCGCCCAGGATTTGCATGCTGGCAGGGAACGTCCGGTCGGCGTCCAGGACTTTGTCGAGGTGCATATTTTCCGCAATGGTCCATTCATGATTTTTACGTAAAGTGGTCAGCCACCCCTGGAATGCTGCGCGCTGGCTTTCAGCGGTTTTTGAGATTGTCTGCAACCTATACGCCGTGCGTGGCGCCAGCGGAGGATTGGCGCCGAGTTCAGACAATATCCGGTCCGTCATATAGACGGTGCCGCCGCGGTTGTTATGCGTTTCATGTTTCAGCGGGTCTTTCAGGCCGGTCAGCCAGTGTATCGATTCATGCAGCCACATGCGCTGGCGTTGAAAAACGGTGCTTCCGGTCGGCGTGACATAGTGTGCCGTGGCAAGATCGTCGTCGCTCATGAACTCGATATAATCGCCTTTCGCGAGCGCTTCCTGACCACCGAATTTAACGTCGCAACAGCGAACTATATAAGGCGACCTGCTGTAGGCGGAATTGATGATCGTGGCGGCCGTTTCCGAACGCTCGTAGGCCTCGATCCAAAACTGTTCGAACGATGCAGATAAAGGATGGTCCGTGCTTCTGAATAAAGAACGGATCATATCCGCAGGCGCCGGGCTTCTGGTGCGTATGCCGGGAACGTTGGCGATCGATTCCCAATAGTCCTGAATATTGGCTACCGTATCGCGTTTGATCAGATCCGCCGCCTTTATGCCGATGGCGCCTCCGGGCAAACTGAAGCGCCGGCTCAGCATGTAACGATTTTCGGCCTCTTGCGTACTGAAAATCGGTGGCGCGTCGAATATCGGCTTGCCCCGGAAATCGGTCTCGGTGAACCCGTATTCGGTTGGCGTCGCCGGTATGCTGCGCCCTTCCTTGGCAAGGAAGAGCATTTGAGGCGGAGGGTGATTGTCGAGCGATGCCGCCGCTTCCAAGGCCTTCGGTATGGTTCGGACCGATGCGGCGCCTTCCCGGGTATGAACGCTATACGTGTCTTCGTCGACAATCCCGCCGCGCCGCGTCAATTGTCTGGCCGACACTTCCGGTATCAGCGCCGCCATATTGCGCAGTGTATCGACGCCCGCCCGTTCGGCCGGCGACATGGAGGTACGCGCCATCAACATCGCCTCGGCGTCGCGCGCCAGCTGTCGCAGCATGAATTTTTCCGCACCGACGCCGAGTGCCGTAAAAATCGCATCTTCGCCGAAACGAATGACGCCATCGATGGCACGTTGCTCATCGCCGAGCCTGATGCCTTCCTCAATGTCGTACAAAGGAACCACAAAGGGGAGCAATCCCAGTATTTTCCTGGGGTCGCCGCTGCCTATGGTATTCATGATCGACGTCATCATGGGGCTGCTGGATAACGTGAGCGGCCTGAAAACCGTGAGCCAATCATCCAGCGATAAAGTCTCCTCCACGCCCATCGTATTTTTTACCAGGATGTGACGTATGGCATCGATATCCGCAGTGGTGTATTGGATGCCGGACAGGCGCGCGATCTCTTTGCTTTTGGCCAGAATGATCGGGTGATGAAACAATGCATCGGTGGCCCGTTTTTTCTCAGCCTCCCATTTTTTTCTGGTGTTGATGATTTTTCCGTTAAACGCCATGCTGGAATTGTAGGCTTTGAGGCGGATTAAAAAAATATGAAGCGGCGTCCCGAAGATGGTTGGGGTTAGCCCTCCTATTGGGCTGGGCATTCTGGTCGAGATGATGCGTCGTAAATCCTTGTCCGTCATCGAGAATTCACGCCGCAGGATTTTGGTGATCAGGAAGTCTTCGCTGTATGCTGGAAATGGCGCCTGTGCAAGCAGGCGTTGCTGGAGATAATCGTGTAGCTGGCGATTTAAATCCGATGTGTTGGAATAGGAAACGGTCTCCGGTGCATGAGAGCGTAATTTTTCTCTCGCTAAAATGCTCAGATATATTCGTAGCTTATCGGCATCGAAGGATTTGGTGATGGTAGCGAAGGGAGAAGTCGGGCCGCGCAGATCGAGTCCATCCACAAGTTTTTGCAATCGCGGAATGTCGGCACCAGGATCGAAGCCTGCGTTGAACAGCGCCGGTACGACAGCGTCGACCGTCTGTTTGCGAATTTGTTGCGCGGGTGTTTGTGAAGTGTCTTTATCGAGGAATAAGACGTCGCCGGTTTGCGCCAGATAATGGGCCGCGCAAAGCGACGGCGCAATGACGGAACGGGGATGCATGTGCCAAGCTTGTTTTAGCTGGTTAAAGGCCTGCATCAGCGTTGATGGATGGTCAAACGCATCGAACGCTATTCCATGCAAAGGCCCCAGGCGGATCACTATCGTTGCGATTGCATGGAGTGCCGAGCCGGCGGGGTAAAAAGTGTCCAGCATCAATCCGCGCATCGTCTTTTCAACGACATCGCGTAGTTCCTGGCGCGTCAGCCAGACACCCGCGATCTTCACGGTTCCGGTGCGTTGCAGATAGCGCGGCGATTTTTCCGTATCGCCGTACATCCATCTTGTCATATCTCGCTGCCTGCCGATATCGATCGGACCTTCCGGCTGTCCGGGCAGATGGCGGGCGCGTCCGGCATCGGCGATCAACCGTTGCGTAGGTGCGGCTTCATCGACGTAGGGAGCGCTGCTGTACAACGCATCCACGATTTGCTCCAGGTTTTTGCCGCGGGCATTTTGCACGATTGCACCGTCGTACCAGAATTTGGCATGGGCGGGCGCGACCGGTGTGGAAGGCAGCAGGCTGAGACCAAGCGCCGCATCCTGCCATTCGTCGATTAACGCGCTTGCGTAATGCGCCCGGATGATTTGCATCGACGCATCGTGTGCAATGATGTCCGTGCCAGATTGTGCGTTAAATGCAATCAGTGAGGCCTCGTCGACGATGACATCGCGTTCGTTCCGCAATCGTTCGGTAAGCGCGTCGCGGGTTCTGATATCCGGATGTCTGTGGCGGATGACCGTTTGCAGAATCTGTGTCGCGGATAAGTTTTTATCGCGCACCTTGAGCGGATCGATCCAATGCAATCCGCGCTGCAATACGCCTTGATAGAAGTCCGACAGGAAATTGTCTTCCATGGCGATCTTCGCCGGCAGCGTGAGATAGTGCCGCGCAATGCTGCGTGCTGTTGCGTCATCCAGGACAGGATGCATATGCAAATACGCTACAAGCGAATTCGCCGCATGGAGCAGATCGTGCGCGCTGCGTGGCTGGTCGTCGGCGGCTTGCACCCAGGCCACCTCGTCCAGGCTTTTTAGATTGCGCCAACTGTGATACAGCGTCTGATCGGCCTGCAGCAATTTCTTTTGCGCCTCCGCCAGAGTGCAGCGGAAGAGATCGGCATAAGTGCGTGCAAAAAGCAGGGTCGCGCGATGTGTTGCGCCTAGCCTGGTAGAAACGGATGCCGGTAATGTTTTCTGGGAAGTGGGCGCGTGGATAAATTCGCTGGAGAATTCGGACGCCGCCGGGCGCCGGTCTGCCGATGCGTCGCGTCGCTGTCTGGCGGCGGCTGGCCGGGGTCCATTTGCCGCTTCCTGATCAAGACGCCGATATCGCAGCGTTGCGCCGGAAGTGTTTTGCGGCGGGAAGGGATGGTATGACTGGCGTTCTGGAAAAGTGCGGAAGGTGGTTGGTATCGGCTGCGTGAAATGGACTGTGGCGTTTGTTGCAGGTGAAGCGATTGACGGCAATGCTGCCAGCCCGAAAATTGTCATGAAGAGGATGTTCCGCGAAAGCAAAAAGCCATTCTATTTGCTTCGACCGCGACATCCTATGGTGCTTGCTATGTTCGGCAGGGTGCGCGATATAGTACTTGAATGCGATTAATCCGATGGCTTATCGAACACCAGATCCCATACGCCATGGCCCAGGCGCAGGCCGCGATTTTCGAATTTGGTTACCGGACGATAGGCTGGGCGGGGCGCGTAGCCGTCGGCGCTGTTGCGCAGCGCCGGCTCGGCGCCGAGAACTTCCAGCATCTGCACCGCATATTCTTCCCAGTCCGTTGCGCAATGCAGGTAACCGCCGGGCGCCAGTCTTGACGCCAGCAGGTCGACCAGCGGCGCCTGGATCAAGCGGCGCTTATTGTGACGCGCCTTATGCCATGGATCAGGGAAAAACACATGCACGCCGGCCAGCGATCCTGGCGCGATCATGTGCGTCAATACCTCCACTGCGTCATGCTGGATGATGCGCAGATTTTCCAGGCCTTGTTCGCCGATCAGCTTCAGCAGGCTGCCGATGCCGGGCGTGTGCACTTCGACGCCGATGAAATTGCGGTACGGCATCGATGCGGCGATGCTGGCGGTGGAGTCGCCCATGCCGAAACCGATTTCGAGAATGGTGGGTGCGGCGCGATTGAAGCATTGATTGAAATCGAGCAATTCCTTTTTATAGGGCACGCAGAAGCGGGGGGATAGCTCTTCGATGGCGCGTGCCTGCGCAACCGACAAACGACCGGCGCGGGTAACGAAGCTGCGAATGCGGCGTTCGGTGGGGTCGTAGAACATGGGTTTGCCGCTGGATTGCTCGGTCATGCTGGGCTGTGGAGAAGGTAGATGGGCGGGCCGAAGTTTAGCAGATTGTGCGGGGAGGGCGCCGATGTGCTGGAGCGGGTGAAGGGAATCGAACCCTCGTCGTAAGCTTGGGAAGCTTCTGCTCTACCATTGAGCTACACCCGCGATTGCCACATTTTACGCGGGATTTGATGGGTTTTGTGTTGTTTTGGAATGGTGGGTGGGGTCGAAAATGGGATGGCCGGTTTCTCCTAGGTGTGATGCCTTGTGTTCATTTATTGCCGGGAAGCTTATATTGGACCCCTGTGTTTTTAAGCTTAGACCTGTAATGGTCACAGCATCCGGCATCGCTTGCAGCGAAGTCAATCTATACGTTACTAAGGTCAGCATTCGCGGAATTACAAAAATTGTACCTGCGCTCTAAATTCATAGATCCGGCCAGAGTGTCGCTACATACGAGAGCTCTGCATTGATCATTGCGGTCGCCGTCGCGATTGAGCTCATGCCGAGGTAGTGTAATTTCCCTTTTCTGACATCCAAAAGCGCCATCAAAACTCCGTCCGCTGCTTGCGAGCGCAAAACAACCTCCATTAGAACGGGTATTAATTCGATTTGCGGCCTGGAAATATCTTCGCTTTTTACATATAGCTTAATGACGACAGCTTGCCCGTCAATAATTAGCC
>DASYCG010000168.1:0-27156 GCA_036500325.1 Herbaspirillum sp.
TGGATTTAAAGAAAGTTCGCAGACGACTGATTTTCTTTAGTGCCATAAAAAATCGTTCATTTAGGCGAGGGGTACGGCCTGTGCCGCGTTAAAAAAAAAGGCCGCCCATGGCACTTAATCAGCGTTGCCTTAGGCCGGCCATAAATTTGTCATATGGCGGCCAATTCTGCACCATAGAGGAAGTACAATATCCGCGCCCACTAATCATAAATTCATTGAAAAGGCGATATGGCTGCAACGGATCGATCTCTTAGTGTCTTGAAGTTATTTTCATTGGAAAATCCCGTTTGGACGGCGGAGGAGGTCAGCGTGGAGCTTCAGGTTTCCATGAGCACCGCGTATCGCTATCTGCTGGCGTTGGAAGCGGTCGGTCTGGTTACCACGGCGCGCACCGGGAAATACATATTGGGGCCGGCGATCATCCAGCTCGATCGCCAGATCCAGTTGACCGATCCGCTGCTGATTGCGGCGCGTCCGGTGATGCAGAAAATCTCGGAATTCGGACCGGACAGTTCGGTTGTGCTGCTATGCCGTTCTTATAGCGAGAGCGTGCTGTGCATGCATCAGGTTCACACCAAAGGCCCGCAAATCTTCGTCAGCTACGAAAGAGGGCGTCCGATGCCGATGTTCCGCGGCGCCACTTCCCGCATCATCCTGGCGTATCAGCCGACGCGTTTGCTGAAAGTACTGTATGCCCACCACGAACAGGAAATCCGCGAGAGCGGGATCGGTGCATCCTGGGAAGAATTTCGCGCTGCGATGACCAAGCTGCGCCGGGCCGGCTATGTGGTCTCGCATGGAGAAATCGACAAGGGGCGGATCGGGATTGGCGCGGCGTTGCTGAATGACGACAAGTCGGTGATCGGAGGGCTCAGTTATGTGATTCCCGAGGCGACCGATGCCAAGCTGATTCCGTTTCTGGCGAGCGTGATTCAGGCTGGGGCGCGGGAGATCGAGGCTGCGCTTAAAACTTGAGTTGAACATGATTTGCTTATCGGAAATGCCCGCAATAGTTTGCGGGCATTTTTCTTTGCCGGATCGACCCAAATGCAACCAACGGCGTCATCACTTGCTGCCACGATCAGGCATGAAAAATATTTGAGAAACATCCGCTTCTTTAAGCTTGACAACACATTCCTTATGATCGACATTCAGGCAGAACTTGTAAAAAAGTAATACAAAAATGACACAACAAGCCTGGATAAAATCCACACAAAGGAGACAAAAATGACTTCACAATTACGCAGAAATTTACTTGGCGTCATGGCAACTGCGCCGCTTTGGAATGTTTCGGCATTCGCACAAAGCACGGCCCTGAAAATTTCGCATCAATTCCCCGGCGGCACCATCACCGAAGGCGATTTCCGCGATCGGCTGACGCGCGTATTTGCGCAAGAAGTCACCAAGCGCACCAACGGTGCCCTGAAGTTTGAAATTTATCCCGGCTCATCCCTGGTCAAAACCAACGCGCAATTCTCGGCGATGCGCAAAGGCGCGCTCGATATGTCGCTGGTGCCGCTGAATTACGCCGGCGGCGAAGTGGCGGAAACCAATATCGGCCTGATGCCCGGCCTGGTGACTTCCTATCAGCAAGGCGCGTCCTGGAAAAATGCCGAAGTGGGCAAGGAGCTGGCGCGGATACTGGCCGATAAAGGCGTGGTGGTGGTCAGCTGGATCTGGCAAGCCGGCGGCGTGGCGTCGCGCGGCAGCAAGCCGATCGTCGATCCATCGGATGCCAAGGGTCTCAAGATCCGCGGCGGATCGCGTGAAATGGATATGATCCTCAAGGAGGCCGGCGCAGCAGTCGTCACACTGCCATCCGACGAAATTTATGCGGCCATGCAAACCGGTGCGATGGACGCCGCCATGACATCGTCGACTTCTTTCATCTCGTTCAAGCTCGAAGAAGTCGCCAAGAGCCTGACCACCGGACGCAATAAGGCTTATTGGTACATGTTCGAGCCGCTGATGATGTCGAAGGTGGTATTCGACCGCCTGCCCAAGGATCAGCAAGCCATCATCATGGCCGTCGGCACCGATATGGAAGCGTATGCGATGAAGGCGGCGCAACTGGACGATCAATTGGTTGCCGCGATTTACCAGAAGGCCGGCGCCAAGGTGGTCGATCTGGACGCCGCTACCGTCAAGAAGTGGCAGGATATTGCACGCGCCACTGCCTGGAAGGATTTTGCCGCTCGTAGCCCAAGCTGCGCCAATCTGTTGAAGCTGGCGCAAAAACTGGTATGAGTGGTGGCGCAGATTTAGACTTTCACGCGCCGCCTACCGATGTTGCAGGGGTGCCGGCGAATGCAGCAGTGGCAATATTGGCGCGCTTGCTCGGCCTGTTCAATAAAGCCATGCTGGCTCTATCCATGCTGGCCATGGTATTCACGGCGCTGATCCTGACTTACTCGGTGGTGGTGCGTTATTTCCTGCGCCAGCCGACCGATTGGCAGGATGAGATATCCGTGTTCATGCTGGTCGGGGTGATCTTCCTTTGCGCGGCCTATGTGCAATCGGTGCGCGGGCATATCGGCATCGATGCGGTGGCCTCGATCTTGCCACCGGCGGCCAACAAAATACGTTTGTTCCTGGTCGATCTGCTCTCGTTCGCTTTCTGCCTGTTTTTTGCGTGGAAGTCCTGGACGTTGTTTTATGAAGCGCTCAGCGAAGGGCAAACCACTTCGTCGATGTTGGCGCCGCCGATGTGGATTCCCTATTCCATCATGGCGCTCGGCATGAGCATGCTGACCGTGCAATTATTGCTGCAGATATTGATCCGTATCGTTGGTACCAAGGCCGGCACCGACGCCGGCTCCGGCGCCAGGGAGGCGGCATGATACTGACCCCGCTGACACTGGGTGCGCTCTATGGCACGGTCACGATCGTCGTCATGTTTTCGGGGATGCCGATCGCGTTCGCGCTGGGCATGGTCGCTACGGTCTTCATGTATTTTTTCATGCCCGATTCGTCGCTCGATACGGTGACGCAAAACGTCTATGAGGAAATCGCCTCGATCACTTTGCTGTCGATTCCATTGTTTATCCTGAAAGGGGCGGCGATCGGTAAATCGCCTGCCGGCAAGGATCTGTATTCCGCTATCCATGCGTGGCTGCATCGGGTGCCGGGCGGTCTCGGCATCGCCAATGTCTTTGCCTGCGCGCTGTTTGCGGCCATGGCCGGTTCGTCGCCGGCAACCTGCTCGGCGATCGGTTCGGCCGGCATTCCGGAAATGCGCAGGCGCGGTTATTCGCCGGGTTTTGCTGCGGGTCTTATTGCCGCCGGCGGTACCTTGGGCATTTTGCTGCCGCCGTCGATTACGATGATTCTGTATGCGGTTGCCGCCGGGCAATCGCTCGGCCGCCTGTTCCTGGCCGGCATCGGTCCCGGCTTATTGCTGGTGACCTTGTTCGCCAGCTATGCGGTGTATCGGGCGCGCAAGGAATACCGTATGGCGCATGCGATATTCACCGGCGGCGGCGCCAAGTCGGCCTATCTGGACGATCAACGCTTCACGCTTGCGCAAAAAGTGGAAATGCTGCCGCGCGTGCTGCCGTTTCTGATTCTGCTGACCGGCGTGATGATCGCGCTCTATGGCGGCTTTGCGACGCCGGCCGAAACTGCCGGGCTTGGCGCGTTGCTGGCGCTGGTGCTGATCGCCATTATTTATCGCATCTACAGGCCGCGCGATCTGGCGCCTTTCCTGAGTTCCACCATCCGGGAATCGGGCATGTTGTTGATGATCATCGGCATGTCGCTGCTGTATTCCTATGTGATGAGTTATCTGCATATCAGCCAGTCGGCGGCGCAGGCTGTGGTCGATTTGCAATTGTCCAAATGGCTGTTGCTGGCTGTGGTGCTGCTGATGGTGATCGTGCTGGGATTTTTCCTGCCGCCGGTGTCGATCATCCTGATGACAGCGCCCATCATTTTGCCGCCATTGCGACAAGCCGGTTTCGATCTGGTCTGGTTCGGCATCGTGATGACGGTGGTGATGGAAATGGGTTTGATTCATCCGCCGGTCGGCCTGAATCTGTTTGTGATCAAAAATATCGCGCCCGATATTTCCTTGTCGCAAGTCATCAAAGGCACGCTGCCGTTCTTGCTGCTGATGTTCCTGGCGGTATTTCTGCTATGTGTTTTTCCCGGCATTGCGACCGGCTTGCCGAATATTTTGATGAAATCGAATTAGATGAAAGAACTGAGTGGGAATAAAGAAATGGACGGCTCGGAACGCATCTGGAATCGGCAGCAGCAAAATCGCGACAAGCGCCTGGCGCGGGCAGGGCATATTCTCGGCAACGATCTGACCGGCAAACTGTTGCCCGCATCCCGTACGGCGGATCTGCTTTACAGCGTTCTTGAAAGCGGCGACCGGGTTTGCCTTGAAGGCAATAACCAGAAGCAGGCCGATTTCCTGGCAAAGGCTTTGGCCGTTCTGGATCCGACGCGGGTGCACGATCTGCACATGCTGTTGTCGGTGCTGGCGTTGCCGGAACATCTCGACATCTTCGAGAAAGGTATCGCCGGCAAACTGGATTTTTCATTTTCGGGGCCGCAGGCGGGCCGGCTGGCCGATCTGGCTTCGTCCGGCAAGCTGGATATCGGCGCCATCCACACTTATCTGGAATTGTTCGGCCGTTACTTCGTCGATCTGACGCCGCGCGTGGCGCTGGTTGCGGCGCAGGCAGCAGACCGCCACGGTAATTTGTTTACCGGGCCGAATACCGAAGATACGCCGGCGATCGTCGAAGCGACGGCGTTCAAGAGCGGTATCGTGATCGTGCAGGTCAACGAGATTGTCGATGTATTGCCGCGCGTCGATATTCCCGCCGACTGGGTCAATTTCGTGATCGAGGCGCCGACGCCGCATTACATCGAGCCCCTGTTCACACGCGATCCGGCGCAGATTTCCGAGATCCAGATTTTGATGGCGATGATGGCGATCAAAGGGATTTATGCCGAATACCAGGTGCAGCGCCTGAATCACGGCATCGGTTTCGATACCGCCGCCATCGAGCTGATTTTGCCGACCTACGCCGCATCGCTCGGTCTCAAGGGAAAGATTTGCAAGCATTGGGCGCTCAATCCGCATCCGGCGCTGATCCCCGCCATCGAGGCCGGTTTTGTCGAATCGGTTTATTCGTTCGGCTCCGAACTGGGGATGGAAGACTATATCCGCGCCAGGCCGGACATATTTTTTGTCGGCCCCGACGGTTCCATGCGCAGCAATCGCGGCTTATGCCAGACCGCCGGCCACTATGCCTGCGATATGTTCATCGGATCGACCTTGCAAATCGATCTGCAAGGGAATTCATCGACCGCCACCGTGGGGCGGATTGCCGGTTTCGGCGGCGCCCCCAATATGGGGGCGGATGCACGCGGCCGCCGCCATGCCAGTCCCGCGTGGCTGAAGGCCGGACAGCAGGCGCGCGCCGGAAAAAATGTCATCCCGCGCGGGCAAAAGCTGGTGGTCCAGATGGTGGAGACATTCCGCGAACACATGCAGCCGGCTTTCGTCGATAAGCTTGATGCCTGGCAACTCGCCGAACAAGCTGCCATGGCGATTCCGCCGGTGATGATTTACGGCGATGACGTGACCCATATCTTGACCGAAGAAGGCATCGCCAATCTGCTGCTGTGCCGCAACGACGAAGAACGCGAACAGGCGATCCGCGGCGTGGCCGGCTATACGCCGGTCGGTCTGGCGCGCGACCGGCGCATGGTGGATAATTTACGCGATCGCGGCGTCATTCGGCGGGCCGAGGATATGGGCATCGACAAGCGCCTGGCCACGCGCGATTTGCTGGCGGCGAAGACGATGAAAGATCTGGTCAGAGCTTCCGGCGGTTTATACAACCCGCCCAAACGTTTTAGAAACTGGTAGGCCTGCATCATGGAAACTTTACATTTTCGTTTTGAGCCGGGACCGCATCTGGATCAAGCGCCGGCTGCCGCGGATACAGCTACGGATACAACGGCGGAATTGGTCGGCGTGGTCGGCTCGGGTAATCTGGAAGTGCTGATCGAACCGGCGCCGCTGGACGGCGCATGCACCATCGATATCAGTACCGCCGCGCGCGGCTTCGGCGCCATCTGGGAAGCCGTCATGCACGATTTTCATCGGCGCTGGAGCAGGGATTTGGCCAACGTGGCCATTTCCATCAACGATATGGGCGCTACGCCGGCGGTGGTCAGTCTGCGTCTGGATCAGGCGGTGGAAGCCATGCTGGGGAAAAAATGAGCAGCTATCTGGAATCGAATGCACGCGAACGCATTGCGAAGATTTTCGATGCGGGAAGTTTTGTCGAATTTCTGCCGCCCGCCGATCGTTTGATCAGTCCGCATCTGGCGCAGCTCGACGCGCCGGTGGCGTTCGATGACGGGGTCGTGATCGGGCGCGCGCAATTGCTCGGCCATACCGTATTTGCCGCGGCGCAAGAGGGCGGTTTCATGGGCGGCGCGGTGGGCGAAGTGCATGGCGCGAAGCTGGTCGGCATGCTCAAGCGCGCTATCGCGGAGCAGCCGGACGCCGTATTGCTGCTGCTGGAAACCGGTGGCGTGCGCCTGCACGAAGCCAATGCCGGCCTGATCGCCGTATCCGAAGTCATGCGGGCGGTGCTCGATACGCGTGCTGCCGGGATTCCGGTGGTCGTCTTGATCGGCGGTTCCAACGGTTGCTTCGGCGGCATGGGGATCGTGGCGTGTTGCGCCAATGCCATTGTGATGTCCGAAGAAGGGCGCCTGGCCATGTCGGGGCCGGAAGTCATCGAGACCGCCAATGGCGTCGAAGAGTTCGATTCGCGCGACCGGGCGCTGGTTTGGCGCACCACCGGCGGCAAGCATCGTTATCTTCTGGGCGATTGCCGCACCGTGGTGGCCGACGATACCGATGTTTTCCGGCTCACCGCGGCGAAAATCATGCAAGCGCTGAATGCGCAGCCGGATCAGATTGCGCTGAGTCTGGCGGCGCTGGAAGCGGAACAGGCTTTGCTGACGCAGCGCATAGAGCGCTTCGGCAATGCAGAAGATCCGATCGAGATCTGGCGGCGGCTCGGCATCGAAGCGCCGCAAATGGTGCCGGTGCTGGAAGCGGCTGAATTTACGGCACTGGCGCAATCGGTTCGGCTGGAGGGATGGGCATGAGCGCGAATACAAGCACTAATACAAGCACGAATGGTAGCTGGCAGGAATTGGCGAAGACGTTGTTTCCGCTGGGGCATCAGATCGTGGGAAAAGACGATTTCCTGTGCGGCACCGCGCAAGTCGGCGCCGAGACGGTCGGCGTGATCGGCACCACCGGCCATGCACCGATCGGGATTGAAATTGCCTTGATGCAGGCGCAGGCCGTTCTAGGCATTGTGCGCGACTACCCCGGACGCCCCATTGTGATCTTGGTCGATACGCAGGGACAACGCCTGCGCCATCGCGACGAGATGCTGGGGATCAATCGTTACATGGCGCATTTGGGCAAGTGCATCGAACTGGCGCGGCGTCAGGGCCACCGGATTATCGGGCTGGTCTACGATCAGGCTTTGTCCGGCGGCTTTATTACCAGCGGCCTGATGGCAGATGCCTGTTATGCGTTGCCCGGCGCCACCATCCGCGTGATGGGTTTGCCGGCAATGGCGCGCATCACAAAAGTGCCGGAAGAGCGCCTGATTGAACTGGCTAAAAGCAATCCGGTATTCGCGCCGGGCCCGGAAAATTATCTGCGCATGGGCGGCCTGGCGGCTATCTGGCACGGCGATCTGGCTGAACATTTGCAACAGGCGCTGCTGGCTGACGCGGGTAGTAGTGGTGCTAGCGATGGCGCCGGCGGGGGCGATGTCAGAGCAGCGCTGGGGGCCGAGCGCGGCGGACGGAATTGGTCGCAGCGCGTGGTGCAGGCAATTGTTTCCGGTTCACATGTCAACCCGCCCTGAATTTTCCCGCCACGACCTGGTCTGGTTATCCGGGCAGGGATGGCGCGCCGCCTGTGCCGGGATGTCCGAAAATTGCGTGGCGATATTGCAGCGTTGGCAGCATGAGGATTGGCCGGCAATCGTGCGCCGCACCGATGCCGATGCCAATCTCGACGGTGACGAAGTAGGCATCGGCGTTGCACTGCCGCCCGACGCGCAGGGACAGAAGTTGCGAGTGCCGCTCAAGGTTCCGTTAGCCGGTATTCGCGTGAAGCGGGAGCCGCTGGAAGTGTTCGATGTGCTGCCGGCGGCGCCGCTGCTCTGGCAGAGTGCGTTACGCCGCTTCGCCGACGAAAGCCGCGCGTGCCGCCTGGATATGCGGGTTTACGGTTCGTTGGCATTGCAGGCGCTGACGCGCCAGACCTATTTGCGCGATACCTCGGATATCGACATTCTGTTTCGCCCCATCAACCGCATGCAACTCGACCTCGGCATGGCGCTGCTGGCTCGCCATGCGCAATTGTTGCCGCTGGATGGCGAGGTTTTATTGGGCGGGGATAATGCAGTCGCATGGAAGGAATGGCTGCAATGCGAGAACAGTGAGGGTGGTGGAGGCGACGAGCGTGACAGTGATGGTGGCGATGACAGCGAGCGCGGCGCTCATCGCGTGCTGGTCAAGCGGCGCGACGGCGTGCAGTTGCAACGCGTCGATGCTTTGCTGGATGCGTTGGATTCAATCGGTTTGACGGACCCCGGCGCATGCAAAACCTGAATTCCGTCCTTTGTCGCACTGACGTTCGCTTCAGCACATTTTCCGGTGCGCAAAACATTTTGTTTGCGGCCGAAGATAAGCTGTTTTGCCGTCAACTGGCGCGCGCGGCCGTTCGCAGCCTGTATCAGGAACTGACGCTTTATCCCAAGCCCGGCCTGGTTTCCCTGATCGACAACGGCAGCCATGCGGATATGAACGCAGCGACTTTCATGCGCAGCCTGTTTTCTTTGCGTCATTACTTTTTCCAAATTGCGGAAGCCGGCATGCAGGGCGCTGCTTTCGATAAATTGAAGCAGCTCGGCATGGCTGCCGAGGGCCGCATGCTGCGCGCGACCGGTGGCGTTAATACGCACCGGGGCGCGATTTTTTGCCTGGGAATGTTATGTGCCGCGATTGCCTCGTGCCATGCGCAAGGCATTGCTTTGTCGGCGGCGGCGATCCGGGCCAATCTGTCGATGCAATGGGGTGTTGCCTTGACGCAGCACGCCAAAGTCAGTGCAAATGAGGCGGCTTCGCACGGCTTGCAGATCGCGGCAAGGCATGCCGTGGGCGGCGCGCGGGAGGAAGGTGCGCGCGGTTTTCCGGCTGTGTTCGAGATCGCGCTGTTGCAGCTGGATTCGACCCTGGGGGCCGGCCGCAACTGGCAGTCGGCAAAAATCGACGCGTTGTTTGCCTTGATGGCGCATATCGACGATTCCAATGTTTATTATCGCGGAGCGGCCGAGGGCAATGCGATCGTCAAGCTGCATAGCCGCCGTTTTATCGATGCGGGCGGCACTGCTGCCGGCGACTGGCAGCAGAGGGCGCTGGATTGCCACGTGTTATTTACCAGGCATCGCTTGTCGCCCGGTGGCGCAGCCGATTTGCTGGCTGCGGCTTGCTTGGTGCATCAGATGTGCGCGTTGCCTGAGCGGCAGGACCTGCCGGGGACGCCGGCATGAGCGCAGGCCGCAACGCGGGTGCGGCGCGCCTCGCGATATTGTGTCCGGGCCAAGGTGGCCAGCATGCCGGCATGTTCGATCTTTTTCGCGGCGATGCGCGTGCCGCCGGAATTTTTGAAGGATCCCAGTTGGAGGCTATTCTGGGATATCCGCTGGCGACTGTGTTGAATGACGATCGATTGCTGTTCGCTAATCGTCCGGCACAGGTGCTGGTGGTGGCTGCCGCGCTGGCTGCCTGGGAAGTATTGCGTGACGCCTTGCCGCAGCCGGCGCTGGTGGCGGGATACAGTATCGGCGAATTGGCCGCCTACGGCGTGGCCGGGTCGTTGCCGGTGGGCGATACGCTGGCGATTGCCGCACGGCGGGCCGACGCGATGGATGTCTGCGCAAAGAATGCACCGCAAGGTTTGATGTCGGTTTCCGGCCTTGAGATAAAGCGCGCGCACGCCTTATTGCAAGAGCATGGCGCGCATGTGGCGATCGAAACCGGTTTCGATACGCTGATTGCCGGCGGCGGGCGCGCTGCGTTGCTGGCATCGGAACCGGCTCTTCTGGCCGGCGGAGCCCGTATAGGCTGGTTGCCGGTCTCGGTGGCTTCGCACACGCCGTTGATGCAGGGGGCGCTCGACAGTTTCGCTCAGGCCTTGGCCGAGGCGCGGTTATCCGATCCGCTAGTGCCGGTACTGGCGGGGATATCCGGCAAACCGATCCGCGATGCAAAGACGGCAAAGGAGGCCTTGTCCCGGCAATTGAGCGACACCATACATTGGTCTGCCTGCATGGACGCCTGCGCCGAAAGCGGTATCACGGTTGCGTTGGAACTGGGCCCGGGTGCGGCCTTGTCGGGCATGCTAAGGGCGCGGCATCCCTCTATCGCCTGCCGTTCGCTTGCCGATTTTCGCAGCTTGCAGGGCGTGCTGGGCTGGCTGGAACGCGAACTGGCATGAACCTGCCGCGGCTCCGGGTACCAGGAATTTACTAGACCGCATGCAATACCAAATCGCCGCCGAGGGCGATTAAACCCGCAAAAAAGCATTTCCTGAAGATCGCCGGCCGTATTCTCGAACGCATCCATTGCCCTGAAAACATACCCGCCAATGCAGGCAGCAACGCCAGTAATGAAATACCGGCATTTGTCGCATGCAGGGCGCCGCTCTGGCCCAAAGCGACCGCCAGCACGATGGTCGATACAGTGAACGACAGTCCCATGGCCTGCATCAGATCGTTCTTCTCCAGGCTCAGCATTTGCAGATAGGGCACTGCGGGAATGACGAATACGCCGGTCATTGCTGCGATCAATCCGCTGAAACCGCCGACCGCCGGCGATAAATACCGCTCGGCGGAAGGCGAAACCTTTATCTGCAATGATGCCAATCCTGCGATTGCATAGAGGATCAAGGCGATGCCCAGCACCGCTGTGGCATAGGTGCTGATGCCGCCGCTGAGCAGATAACAGCCGATAAACGTGCCGCAGCCGATGCCGATCAGCATCGACTTCAACCTATGCAGTAAAGGCCGGAAAGCGGTGCCGGCGACAAGTTGCCATGCATTCGTTACAAACGAAGGCACGATCAATATCGCCGCAGCTTCGGTCGGCGTCATCATCAGCCCAAGCAAGCCGATGGCAACCGTCGGCAAGCCGAGGCCGATCACACCTTTAATCCATCCAGCGAGAAAAAATGTGGACAAAATCGCCAGCAAAAACGGCAGGGAGTCGATCCCTATGCTCAACAGTATATTTTTCATGCCTGCAGTGTGCGTCACTGCGGTTTATTTGAAAATCTGGAATAAACGAAGACAGCCTTCGTATTAAACTTAGGCTTGATAGAGCCCGACGGAGGAGATGAAATGCGTTTCGATTTAACCGATTTGCAACTGTTCGCGCATATTGCGGAGACAGGCAGCATCACGAAAGGCGCCGATCGCGCGCACATTGCCCTGGCGTCGGCCAGTGCGCGGGTGGGCGGGATGGAGGATAACCTGGGCGTGCCTTTGCTGTTGCGAGGAAGGCGCGGCGTCGAACCGACCGCGGCCGGGCAGGCGCTATTGCATCATGCGCGCGTGGTTTTGCAGCAGATAGCCCAGATGCACGATGAGCTGGGCGATTATGCGCACGGCATCAAAGGGCACATCCGCCTGTTATGCAACACGGCGGCGATGACCGAGTTTTTGCCCGAGGCGCTGAGCGCGTTCATGGCGGCGCATCCGAATATCGATGTCGATCTGGAAGAAAGGCTCAGCTACGATATCGTGCAGGCAATCGTCAAAGGCATCGCCGATATCGGCATTGTTGCCGATACGGTGGATACCTCGGGACTGGAGACATTCCCGTTCCGGCTCGATCGTCTGGTGCTGGTGACGACGCGCGGCCATGACTTGATGGAAGCTAGCGGGAAGATCGATTTTGCGAAGGCATTGGCATACGATTTCATCGGCCTGGCAGGCGATAGCGCCATGCAGCAATATCTGAGCGCACAAGCCACGCGCGCCGGCAAACCGTTTCGGTACCGGGTGCGTTTGCGCAGTTTCGACGCGATCTGCCGCATGGTCGAGGCCGGTGTCGGCATTGCCATCGTGCCCGAGACGGCAGCCAAGCGTTGCCAACGGTCTATGCGAATTCAGCGCAAGCTTTTGAGCGATGCCTGGGCCACACGCACGTTGAATATCTGTGTGCGGCGCTGGGATGAATTGCCGTCCTATACCAAACAACTGATCGAAGAGATTGGATCTTGCGGCTAATCCTAGAGATTTTTCACAGCTGGCGTTAAGTCATTTCGACGCTAAGATTGGCTGCAATAAAAAAGCGGATTCATGCTGTAATAGTTCAACAGAATCAACCGGAGACAACATTGATGCTATTCCCTTTCCTGCGCAGATTTGCCGCGTCCTGTTTCTTTCCGGGCGCCCTGGCTGCCATTGCAATCTTCTCGGCGCCCGCCGGCGCCGCAGTCAAAACGGTTGAGGTAATGGCGATCGTCGAACACCCTGCGCTGGATGCGGTGCGCGACGGCGTCAAAGATCAATTGAAAGCCGACGGTTTCGAAGACGGCGGAAATCTGAAATTCGAATACCAGAGTGCCCAGGGCAACACCGGCACCGCAGCGCAGATCGCGCATAAATTCGTCGGCGACCGGCCCGATGTCGCGGTGGCTATTGCGACCCCTTCGGCGCAGGCGCTGATCGCGGCGACCAGGGATATCCCGATCGTTTTTTCCGCTGTAACCGATCCGGTTGCCGCCAGGCTGGTGAAGAGCTGGGATGCCTCGGGCACTAATGTGACGGGGGTATCCGATATGTCGCCGTTGAAAATGCAAATCGATTTGATGCTCCAGGTCGTGCCGAAGGCCAAGCGCATCGGCGTGATCTACAATCCCGGCGAGGCCAATTCAGTCGCCATCGTTACCGAGATGAAGCAGTTGCTGAATGCGCGTGGAATGACCTTGGTTGAAGCCGGCGCGGCGCGCACGGTCGACGTATCCGCCGCCGCTCGGAGCCTGGTCGGCAAGGCCGATATTATCTATGCGCCGACCGACAACAATGTGATGTCTGCCTTCGAAGGCATCGTCAAGGTTGCGCAACAAACCAAATTGCCGATCGTGGCTGCCGATACCAGCGCGGTCAAACGCGGCGCGGCGGCGGCCATCGGCCTGAATTACTACGATCTCGGACGCCAGACCGGCAAGCTGGTGGTGCGCATCCTGAACGGGGAAGCACCTGGCAAAATCGCGATCCAGACCAGCACGACGTTCGAATTGTTCGTCAATCCGGAAGCGGCGCGCAAGCAAGGCCTGACGCTCTCTGCCGATTTGATCAAATCGGCCAAAACCGTGATCCGCTGATTACCCGAATAAGTCATGGGTAATGTTGAGTAAGTGGCGAGAGCGGCCCAAGCTGTGCAGGAGAAGCAGAGCCGTACTTTAAGTACGGTGACGAATTAAGTCACCCCTGCAGTGCGCAGAATGGGCTGCTCTCGCCACTTAATCGACGTTTCCCCAAGCGTGCTGCTGATTTCGGTAGTACATTCATAGGACAGCATCGATCGGGAGCGCATCATGTCTGATATTTTTGAAAACCCCATGGGGTTGAACGGTTTTGAATTCGTCGAATTCGCGTCCCCTACACCGAATGTGCTGGAACCGGCATTCGAAGCGATGGGTTTTTCCCTCGTAGCCCGGCACCGCTCCAAGGACGTGGTGCTGTACCGGCAAGGGGAAATCAATTTCATTATCAATAACGAATCGGGCAGCGCCGCGCATTATTTTGCGATGGAGCACGGCCCCTCGGCTTGCGGGATGGCGTTTCGCGTCAAGGATGCGCGTCTTGCCTACAAACGCGCGCTGGAGCTCGGCGCCGAGCCGATGGAGATGCCGACCGGCGTGATGGAATTGCGGCTGCCGGCCATCAAGGGGATCGGCGGCGCGCCTCTGTACCTGATCGACCGCTTCGGATCGGGTAAATCGATCTACGATATCGATTTCGACTTTATCGAAGGCGTCGATCACAATCCGGTCGGCGCCGGCCTGAAAACCATCGATCACCTGACACACAACGTTTATCGCGGCCGGATGTCGCACTGGGCTGCGTTTTACGAGCGCCTGTTCAATTTCCGCGAGGTGCGTTATTTCGATATCAAGGGCGAATACACCGGCCTGACCTCAAAGGCGATGAGCGCGCCGGACGCCAAGGTCAGAATCCCGCTGAACGAAGAAGCCTCCCGCGGTTCCGGCCAGATCGAAGAATTTTTGATGAAATTCAATGGTGAAGGCATTCAGCATATTGCTTTGCAGACCGATAACCTGATCAAGACCTGCGACGCGTTGAAGGCGATGGGCACGCCGTTCATGACGGCGCCGCCGGCAACCTATTACGAAATGCTGGAAGAGCGCCTGCCGAATCATGGCGAACCGACCGCGGAACTGCAAAGCCGCGGCATTTTGCTGGATGGCGTATCGGAGCCCGGCGGGCAGGATGGGCAAGACGGGCGGCATCTTTTGTTGCAGATATTTTCTGCCGCCACCTTGGGACCGGTATTTTTCGAATTCATCCAGCGCAAGGGCGACGAAGGGTTCGGCGAAGGCAATTTCAAGGCATTGTTCGAATCGATCGAGCGCGACCAGATCAAACGCGGCGTTTTGCATCCGACATAGGAACCCGAACCGGTTTGATTTTTCGGACGATTTAGGGGACCTGCCATGCAACAGCGCTATCTCGATCATGTGATGGAACAACCCTGGCACACGTACAGCAGCGCCGATCACGCCACCTGGCGCACACTGTTCGCGACGCAAGCCCGCATATTGCAGGGACGCGCCTGCAACGAATTCATCGAGGGCTTGCATGGCCTCGACATGGCCGCGGAAGGCATTCCACGCTTCGATGCATTGAATGCCCTGCTGGGGGCGGCGACCGGCTGGCGCATCGTTGCGGTGCCGGGGCTGGTGCCCGACGATGTGTTCTTCGGCCTGATGGCCAATCGATGTTTCCCGGCGTCCTGGTGGATACGCAAGGCCGATCAAATGGACTATTTGGAGGAACCGGACGTCTTTCATGACGTCTACGGCCACGTACCGCTGCTGATGAATCCGGTATTTGCCGATTTCATGCAAGCGTATGGCGAAGGCGGGCTGCGTTCAGGCCGCTTCAATGCGCTGACCAGACTGGCGCGCTTATACTGGTACACCGTCGAATTCGGCCTGATCAATACCCCACAGGGTTTGCGCATCTACGGATCGGGTATCCTGTCGTCCAAGGGCGAATCGATCTACAGTCTTGAGAGTGCTGCACCGAATCGGGTACAGTTCGAGCTGAAACGCGTGATGTCGACCAGATACCGGATCGATACCTTCCAGAAAACGTACTTTGTAATCGATAGCTTTCGCGATCTGTTCAATGCCACAGAGATTGATTTTGCGCCTGTGTACAGTGAATTGGCGCAGCGTGAAGATGTCGGCGCCGGCGCGTTGCTTGCGGACGATAAGATATTGCAGCACGGGACCGGCGACGGTTGGACTGAAGCGGGGGATACCGGATGAAAATGGAAAGCAGATGAAATTTCGCAATCCTTTCTTGGCCGCCATGATGAGGGCGACGCGTTCCGTCACGCGAAAAACCACCATCGCCATGCAAAAACGTGCGATGAATATGGCGATTTCCGCCATTCATCAGTCATTGAAGCGGAGCTTGCCGGACGCCGCCGCAGCAGCGAAATCGAAGTCGCCGCCAATCAAGGATATCAATCCGCGCGGTGATGCTTACGCCAAATCTGGTGCGCCTTCCACTTTTACAGAAGCGCCGCTGACAGCCGAAGCAGAAGATGTCATCGATATCATTGATGACGCCACCCACGTTGCTGTTGAAGCGGATCAGGGCCGCATCGGGCAATTCGTCGCGCGCTCGCTGACCAATGCGGCCGGCACCCGTTCTTACAAGTTATATATTCCCGCATCCTATTCCGGGCAGCCGATGCCGCTGCTGGTGATGCTGCATGGTTGCAAGCAAGATTCGGATGATTTTGCATCCGGGACGCGCATGAATGACATTGCCGAAAGGGCGGGATGCTTCGTGGTTTACCCGGAGCAGAACAAATCCGCCAACGGCCAAAAATGCTGGAACTGGTTCAATGCAATCGATCAGCAGCGCGATCGCGGTGAAGCATCGATCATCGCCGATATCACGCGCACGGTCATCGAAGCTTATGGCTGCGATCGGGATCGCATCTTCGTGGCGGGCCTCTCTGCCGGCGGCGCGATGGCGGTCGTCATGGGCAATCGCTATCCGGATCTGTATTGCGCCGTTGGCGTGCATTCCGGTTTGCCTTACGCGGCGGCCCGCGATTTGTCGTCGGCAATGAAGGCAATGCGCCGTGGCGCAGACAAGCTGGGCAACACGGATCAAATGGACTATGCGGATCAGGCCGATCACATCAAAGCCTTGCCGGTCATTGTGTTTCATGACGATCACGATAAAACAGTCCATCCGAGCAACGGCGAGCAAATTATCGAACAAGCGCTGGCGCATATCGTCAGCACCGAACGTACGGAACAGGGCAGGTCCGCCGGTTCCAGTCCTGCCTACACGCGCGCGATTTATGAAGACGTTGCGCAGCGTCCGCTAGCGGAGTTATGGCGGCTGCACGGCACTGCGCATGCCTGGTCGGGTGGCAGCGCCACCGGCAGTTATACCGCGCCCGAGGGGCCGGATGCATCGAAGGAAATGATGCGTTTCTTTAAAACTGCGGGCTCGCAGTGAACTTGCAAAAACCGCAACAAGCGTTGCCACAGGCAGTGCAACAAGCGCCGCAACTGCAGCGCCTGCGATTGTTTGCCGCCAGTGCCGCCGTAATGGGATGGCTCGGCTTGGCGCTGCAACTGTCAGTCATCATTCAGTCCAGGCAGGAAAGCGGGCTGAACATGGCGGGCGGTGCATTGCAATTTCTGAGCTATTTCACCATCTGGACCAATTTTCTGGCATCGATCGCCCTGACGTGCATTGCATTGAATGTACGGCATCGTTTTGCCAAAGCACTGGCCGCGCCGGTATCGATGACAGGCATCGCGACTTGTATCGCGCTGGTGGGAATCACCTATCATTTATTACTACGCGGTTTATGGCATCCTGCAGGAACGCAACTGCTCGCAAACAATTTATTGCATTATGCTGTGCCGGCGTTATTTTTAATATTCTGGTGGTTGTTCGTGGCGCCGGCGCAGGCCGGATGGCGTGATGCAATGCGCTGGGCAATATTTCCTGCGCTCTATCTGCTATTTGCGTTGCTGCGCGGCGCTGTCGACAATTGGTATGCCTACCCATTCATCGATGTCGTCCAGCTAGGATACGCGCGGGTCTTGCTTAATGCTCTCGGCGTATTGGCCGCATTTTTGACGATTGCCGCGATGCTGATTTGTATGGATAGACGCAAGCGTTAGCATTTTATTTTTTACTTAATCGGTAACACATTGTAAAAGCAAGTCACTCAAATAGTATTTGTTTTATAGTTGTGGCTCCCCTTTCCAGTTCTCCCCCTAGGACTGGATTTTAGCCCGCGCTCCGCAAGGTTCGCGGGTTTTTTATTGCATGAGATTCACTCGCCATGATCACACGGAAACCGCGCCACGGAAGAAACCGGGCATTGGGGCCGCAGTAGAAACCATGCATTTGACTTTCATATGCCTGATAAAAAGTGATATCTATTTTATATATATCTGATATGCAGATAATAAAGTATGCTAAATATCATCCGATGTATATAGTTGCACCTGTCTCCTCCAATCTCCTCTTAAAGAAATTGGATTCAGCCCGCGCCGAAAGGTCCGCGGGCTTTTTTTTGTGGTTTTTTTGATAAAAATTTAATGAAACTTTAATAAATGGCGAAAAATGGTGCAGTGCGGAATGACATCGCGCCGTGAACAGAACACAATCAGTTCAAATAAATCCTGTTCCTAGAGGGGATATGTAGGAGACACAACCCGCAAAGCGTAAGCTTTGCGGGTTTTTTGTTATGAGCGCCATTTATTAATGCCATGGGGTAAGATACACCATGCGAATATGAAAAAAGCGACAGACGCAAAGGCGCCTGTCGCTTTTTTAATATCTATTCACTGCATGAATATGAAGAGCGAATAGCGTAATGGACAAGAGGTCTTAGCGGAACAGCAATACCAAGACAATTATCAGGATAATAGTGCCGATGCCGATATACATAGAGGAGTCCTTTTTTTGTTAATGGAGATACTGGAATCGCTTCTGCGCGATCTGCGTTCGCATTAACTGGCTATGCGTGAACAGACGGGCACGCTGAACTTGCTAAAACTATAGCCCTCACTTGTTTTTTCGGAAGTAGGACTAGCGCGGATAATTCTGTAGGAGCGGCTCAAAATTATTTATCGCCACTTTCCGGATAAGGAAAAGCGCCTACAAGAAAATGCGGAGCAGAAGAACCATGCATCGGGGCATAATAAATTTATTGCCGCTGGCCCACCTTTTAAATGGGTTTGTACTTTTGCGGCAGTGATTTATCAATGAGGCTTTTCATGGCAGGAATCCCGCAATGGACTGTGGAACAATATAAAAACTTTGAGTTCTGGCTGAGCGACCCTCGGAAGCTAAGTGTCAAGGGCGGCATCAGCACATCCAAAAGAAAATGGCAATGTGAGTTGCGTATTTTGCGTCTGAATGCGCAAGCGGATGAACAGGATATTGTCGTCAAAACAATTTATCCGTATGTCCCGGGCGACACGCCGGAAAGCGTATTTGCCTGCGCATTCGTCGAATCTTTGCGTATCTGCGATCAAATACTCGACCGGGTGCCGACATAAAGGCGTAAAGTCCTATCGTTCGAGCATGTCCTCAAACGGATTCCGGAGCGTGTCATGAACAAGTTTCTTCCTCCTGAGCGCGTCAACATATTCAGTATCTTCGCCAAGAAACGGCCCGACGGTACTTTCTCGGGGCATGTCTCGCACAAAATCGAAGGCGCATCGCCCGACAAGGAAAAGATCTACGACGTTTGCATCAGCGGCACAGAAAAAGAAGCGTTGGAAGAAGCGCACGCCTATGCCTCGCGTTATATCTCCGAACATAAGTATGATGCGTGAACGTGAAGCGTGGCCCGTCCACACCTAGGCGTTTTTCTTACAAATGAATCCGCCCTTGTCCTATTAGTCCGAGCCGCATCCCCGAATAAGATGAGTTGCGCCAAATACTGCGCCATGCAGTATTTGAAGGCGCACCAATCGATAAAACTCTTTCAGCGGGGTAATATGAACTTCATCATCTGGATCGTTATCGGCGGCATCATCGGTTGGCTGGCCAGCATCGTGATGAGAACCGATGCACAGCAAGGCCTCTTCCTTAATATCATTGTCGGCATCGTCGGTGCACTCTTGGCCGGATGGTTGATTTCCCCGCTGGTCGGCGCCGGCACCATCAATCAAAACGACTTCAGCCTGGTGTCATTAATCGTGTCTTTTATAGGCGCGCTGATCTTGCTGGCCATCGTTAATCTGATCCGCCGCGGCCGCACGCGGTAAAACGACGAGGTACATGATGGCAACTCGCGCCCCAAGCGCCAAGACCCCAGATGGTCTTGGCTCCGTTTTAAGCACCGTATCCGGCCCTTCCACTGGACTACCCCCGGCGCAGGCTAAAAAAGGCGGTCCCACGCCCGCCGATTTACTGCAAAAAATAGTATCGTCGGCAGCACTGTCCGCCGAGATGCCGTTCAATGCGAACAAGGCCGGTGAATATGGCGATGCCGCGCGCGTGCCGCAGGCGGGTGCGACTGCCGAACCGTCTTCGCCCTTGGCCACCGCAAGCACAGTCACAGAGACCGCTGCCTCGGACAAAGTCGGCGACGGCATCTCGCCATCGGGCGTGAATCGGACCATAGGACCACTGGACCGGGTACGTGTCGATTCGGCAGATCAGGTACTGACGACCAATCAGGGCGTCGCCATAGCCGACAACCAGAATTCGCTGAAGATCGGTCTGCGCGGCCCCACGGCGCTGGAAGATTTCATTCTTCGCGAAAAAATCACCCATTTCGATCACGAACGCATTCCGGAACGCGTAGTGCATGCGCGCGGTTCGGCGGCGCACGGCTATTTTGAATGCTACAAAGAACTGGGCGCGCTGACCAAGGCGGCGCCTTTTGCGGGCGCCGGCAAGCGCACGCCGGTATTCGTGCGGTTTTCGACAGTGGCCGGTGAACGCGGCTCGGCCGACACCGTGCGCGACGTACGCGGTTTTGCCGTGAAGTTTTATACCGATGAAGGCAACTGGGATCTGGTCGGTAATAACATTCCTGTGTTTTTCATCCAGGATGCGATGAAGTTTCCGGATCTGGTGCATGCCCTCAAACCGGAGCCGCATACAGGGGTGCCGCAAGCTTCCAGCGCACATGACACATTTTGGGATTTCGTCTCGCTGATGCCGGAATCGACGCACATGTTGCTATGGCAAATGTCGGACCGCGCCATCCCCCGCAGCTATCGGATGATGCAAGGCTTCGGCGTGCATACCTTCCGGCTGGTCAACGCGCAAGGCGAATCCGTATTCTGCAAATTCCATTGGACGCCGCTGGCGGGCACGCATTCGCTGGCCTGGGACGAAGCGGTCAAGATCGCGGGCGCCGACGCCGATTTCCATCGCCGCGATTTATGGGAAGCGATCGAGGCGGGCGCTTACCCGGAATGGGAGCTCGGGCTGCAAGTGTTCAGCGAAGAGCAGGCGGAGCAATTCGGCTTCGACGTGTTGGATCCGACCAAGGTAGTGCCGGAAGAAATGGTGCCGCTGATTGGCGTCGGCAAAATGGTGCTGGACCGCAATCCGGATAATTTCTTCGCCGAAACCGAGCAGGTGGCGTTCTGCACCGCGCATATCGTTCCCGGCATCGATTTCACCAACGATCCTTTGCTGCAGGGACGTATCCATTCTTATGTCGATACGCAGCTTTCCCGTCTGGGCGGTCCGAATTTTCATGAGATACCGATCAATTCGCCGGTCGACCAGGTCCACAACAATCAGCGCGACGGTATGCATCGTCAAGCGATTCACCGCGGCCGCGCGTCCTACGAGCCGAATTCGCTGGGTGGCGGTTGTCCGTTCCAGGCCGGCATGGCCAAAGGCTTTACCAGTTTTCCGGAGCCGGTTGCAGAAGATAAGGTACGCGGCAAGGCGGCCTTGTTTGCGGATCATTATTCGCAGGCGAAGCTGTTCTGGATCAGCCAGTCGCCGATCGAACAGCGGCATATTATCAATGCCTTCCGTTTCGAATTGAGCCGTGTGCAGACACAGGCGATTCGCGAACGCGTGGTGTCGCAGCTGGTCAATGTGGACGCCGCTTTGGCCGAAGGCGTCGCAGGCGGCCTGGGCTTCCCGGTGCCGGCCGGGGCGCCTCTGGCCAGCGAACTGGCGCCGCCGCAATTCCAGGCGTCCCCTAAATTGTCGCTGCTTGCGCACCCGGGCAACGGCGCTATTGCGACGCGCCGCATTGCGATTTTGGTGGCCGATGGCGTCGATATTGCGTCCGCCCGTTTGATATACAGCGCATTGTTGGCGGCCGGCGCGGTGCCGCGTTTTGTCGGGAAACAACTCGGGCAGGTGAGGGGCAGCGGCAACAATAGCGGCAGCGGCGAGCTTTTGAATGTCGACGTTTCAATGGAAGCATTGCCTTCCGTGCTTTACGATGCCGTCATCGTGCCGGACGGCAAAGCAGCGATCGCCAATTGGAAGGGCGTCGGACCGGCGCTCGAATTTTTACGTGATCAGTATCGTCATTGCAAGCCGATGCTGGCGATCGGCGCCGCGGCCGATCTGTTTGAAAAGGCCGATTTGAACGCGCCTTTGCCGGACGGCAGTGAGGATAGCGGCCTGATTATGGTGGCGGCAGGCGAAGCCGGCGACGGCCTGTCGCGTTTCCAGGCAGCACTCGGAGCACATCGCATCCTGAAACGCGAAACCAATCCGCCGCGGGTATAAAGCATAAAGCCGCGGCGATACCGCATGTTGTGAAAAAACGCCCGTAGCCCTTGGTCTGCGGGCGTTTTAGCGTTTACAGAGGCAGCTAGTGTACTGTCCCACGGCACACTAGTGGATAATAGCGTTTCTTCGCATTTGCACAGACACCGACACATGAGCGATTCCGATTTCCCCGCAGGCAATACGCCGTTTCCGGATGTCCTCAACGACATGCCGGGTGTGATGATCGGCGATGCCGCTATCGGTAGCGCATTCGTCGCCGAGCAGGGCGCGCAAGTAGTCTCCTGGCGCGATAAAACCGGCCGCGAGCGTTTCTACCTGTCGCCGATCAGTGGCGGCCTCAAACGCGAGGCCGGCAGCAAGGATGCCGGCATGCGTGCCGATTTTCCTGCAATCCGCGGCGGCATGCCGATTTCCTTCCCGCAATTTTCGGGCCGGGGCGCGCTGCCCAAGCACGGCTTCGTGCGCAATATGCGCTGGCTGCGGGCGGAACCTGCTGCCGCCCTGAATCACGCCATGCATCACGCAATTACCATGAACTGCCGCGACGATGCGCATACCCGGCAAATCTGGCCGCAAGGTTTCGCCGCGGCATTGACTGCGCAATTGCAGGCGAATCGCTTGCAGATCACCTTGTCGGTCAGCAATACCGGCGATACGCCGTGGGAATTTACAGTCGCCTTGCATAGCTATTTTCGGGTCGAAGACGTGCGCAACGTACGCTTGCATGGATTGCAAGGCGTGACCTATCAGGACGCTACCGCCGGCAACAAGCTGGTCGTCGAGTCTGCAAGCGACGTGACGATCGCGCACGAACTTGACCGGGTATATCTGTCGCCGCCCAACAAATTGACGCTGCTGGAGCCCGGCGTATCCGCGCTGCAGATCGAACAACAGGGTTTCGCCGATAGCGTCATCTGGAATCCGGGCCCGATCAACGCAGCCGCATTGACGGATTTCCCGGATGACGGCTGGTTGCATATGTTATGCGTCGAAGCTGCGTGTGCGGCAACGCCCGTGCATTTGAATCCGGGCGAGAGCTGGATCGGCAGTCAAACCTTGACCGTGCTGGATTGATCAAATCAGATCGGCGCCCTTTTAGAATTTTTACCGTTTTTTAACCGATTCAGAAATCCAATTCCATGCCAAAGAACAAGCGCCCCGCGCCCAGAAAATCCGCTCCTTCACCGGAAGAAAAAGAAGATGCGTTGATCCAGCAACTATGCGACCTGGCGATCACGCTGGTCGAACAGGAGGGCAGTGAAGAAGAGGGTGATGAAAAAGAGGGCGACGAAAAAGTCAGTGATGCTCCGGCGCAGGCGGAATTGCATAAAATCATCCGGAAATGCCTGAACCGTAAACAGGACGACATTCTGTACGAGGCGCTGGAACGCAGCAAATACGCCGATATCGATGCCTGGCAATTGCTCAAGGAGCAAATGGACGAGGCTTCGGAAGTAACGCTGATCCGGCGCGAACAGGCCGCGGACTTTGAAATCAACGCCTTCGTTATTCCGGTTTTCGCGCGCACGGATGGCGGGCTGCATGCGGACCAGTGCTTCACCGATCAGGACGCGTTCGATCAACTCGTCAAAAGTATCCAGCAGGCGCAACTCGAAAGCGCCGATGCCAAAGTCGTGCTGATCAATCATGCTTACCATCTGGATGAAATCGACAGCCTCACCTATTCGCACGTCAGTGACATGATCCGCGATGCCTACGCATCCATGACGGAAAAGAAAGCCATTGCCATTGCTACGCCGGCGATCGACCGCAGTTTCGGCGGCTGGCCGGAGAATACATTCCAGCCTGGCGATCAGGCGATCGAGCTGCGTTTCCTGCTGGGATTTGCGTTGAAGACCGTGGACGATGCGTTTTATCACGTGCCCGAAGAGGCGCCGGCGATGGATGCTTATTTTGCCGAGCGCGCTGAGCGCTTTCAGCAATGGAGCGTGACTGCAACGCCGTTGCTAAAGCGCTTGCTGGTGACCGATGGCGCCGCGATTGACATCAATTTCCTGTATCAGGATCTGTTCCATGGCGGCAAGGAACGGGGCATTGCCGAATACTTCATGCTGCAGATGATGTCGGCACTAAATCAGGCGTTGGCGGACAGTGGCGTTCAGCCGGAGCAGACGCGCGCCGTGATCGGGCCGGTGACCGTGCGCGACGATATTTTCCTGCGGGTGAATCTGTACAAGGAAGGCGATGATACGCCGGTCGCCAGCGCAGAAAAGCCGCTGACTGCCATATTGGACCTGCAGCTTGAAATCGACGATACCTATGATGCGCTGACGACCATCGGCGTGACATCGATGGCGATTGCTTCCGGCTTCGACGCACAGGATCAGGCCGTCGATGTGCAGGCTTATCCCCTGTAAAATTTCGAGGCTATTTCCGCACTTCGATATTCGGCAGGAAAACCGTCAATATGCCCAACAGCGGTAAATACGACACCAGCTTGTATACATAAGCGATGCCGGCCACGTCCGCGATATGCCCCATGGCGGCAGCGCCAACGCCGCTGATGCCGAACATCAGGCCAAAAAACACGCCGGCAATCATGCCGACATTGCCCGGCACCAGTTCCTGCGCAAACACCACGATCGCTGAAAAAGCCGACGCCAGCACAAAGCCGATGATGACAGTCAGCACGCCGGTCCAGAACAGATCGGTCACGTACGGCAACAGCAAGGTGAAAGGCGAGACGCCGAGAATCGAAAACCAGATCACGCGCTTGCGGCCGATCTTGTCGCCGATCGGGCCGCCGAAAAAAGTACCGGCGGTCACTGCTGCCAGGAACAGGAACAGATACATTTGGGCCGATGCAACCGGCAGTCCGAATTTATCGATCAGATAAAAAGTGTAGTAACTGGTCATGCTGGACATGTAGATAAATTTGGAAAATACCAGCGAGGCCAGGATCGCCAATGCAAAAATCACGCGCGTCCGCGACAAGTTCGGGCCATGGTGATGGCCGCTCTTGAGTTTGAACAGCGACAAATGATGGGCATACCAGTTGCTGACGGTGGTCAGCACGGCGATTGCCAGCAGCGCGAATAACATGAACCACGCCATATGGCCGCGGCCCCGGCCGATAATGATCACCGCCGCCATCAGCGGACCCAGCGCGCTGCCGGCATTGCCGCCGACCTGGAACATTGCCTGCGCCAGGCCATAGCGGCCGCCGGACGCCATGCGCGCTACGCGCGAGGCTTCCGGATGGAAAGTGGAAGAACCGACGCCGATGAAGCCGGCCGACACCAGCAGCATCGGAAAGCCTTCAACCGTCGATATCATCCCGATGCCGATCATGGTGAAGCACATGCCGATCGGCAGCAGATACGGTTTCGGATGGCGATCGGTATACAGGCCGATCCACGGTTGCAGCAGCGACGCGGTGCATTGAAAGGTCAGTGTAATCAGGCCGATCTGCGTGAAGCTGAGCGAGAACTCGGTTTTCAGCATCGGATAAATGGCCGGCAGCACGGACTGGATCAAATCGTTGAGCAGATGCACGAAAGCGACCGCGCCAATCATGCGCAGGACGATTTGCTGCGGGTGATTGTTGGGTAGTGTGGATATGGTGGCCGGCGCGGCCGATGCAGACGAAGTGGCTGTGGAAGTGGAGCTAGTCATGTGTCGATGCGATCAATTGAAAGTTAACGGCCCGGCCTGCACCAGAAAGCAGCGGGCCAAACGTCAGTGTAATATTGTTATTTCAAACTTATGTGCCAATGTTCGTCGATTAAGTGACAAATTGGCCGGAAATTAGCCCGGATCATAGCCAGATCGGGCATTAGCCACCGAACAAGCCTGCAAGAGTACAGCGAAAGTGGGGGAGATGCTTGTGAGCACCAAGATGAGGTCGGCACCATGAACACAGATTTGCCGGACCGCAGCCAGTCTTCGGTCGATTACCAGACGGTGCCGCGCGTTGTCACCGCGATGGCGAAAGATCAGGCCTACGGCGACACGATCGCACCGCATTCCCATCCGCGTGCGCAATTGCTCTACGCCAGCGAAGGCGTGATGCGTGTCAGCACTGAAGCCGGCGTCTGGTTGATACCGCCGCAGCGCGGCTTGCTGATTGCCCCGGGCGTGGTGCATGAGCTGACCATGATGAGCAAGGTAAACATGCGCACCGTCTACATCGAAGCGGCTGCCGCCGAGCGTTTCGGTCCGGGTTGCAGGGTGGTGGAAGTCAGCCGTTTGTTGCGCGAACTGATTCTGGCGCTGATTGCCGAGCCGGTCGAATATTCCCTGCAGGGACGCGGCGCTTATCTTGCAGAGTTGATTCTTTCCGAAATCGCGGCAGCGGCAACGGTGCCCATCGCCATTCCGTGGCCGCGCGACCGCCGCCTGGTTGCCGTCTGCGAAGCGATCATGCAAACGCCCGGCGCACAACGCACAATTGAAGAATGGGCCGGCGACGCCGGCGCCAGCGGGCGCACATTGATGCGCTTATTTCAGAAAGAAACCGGTTTGCGCTACCGCCAGTGGGTGCAGCAAGTGCATCTGGCCGATGCATTCTGCCGCCTGGCGCGAGGCGACGGCGTCGGCGAAATCGCGCGTGCGCTGGGATATGCCAGCCCCAGCGCGTTCACCACCATGTTCCGCCGCATCCTCGGCAAGACGCCGCAATATTATCTGACCGAGTGGCGCCAGCATGCGGATTAAGGATGCATTAAAAAAATCTTAGAAGCTGTTGCAAAGTCAAGCTGGCTAGGCGTGTCTCCGCAGACAGTACGATAGTACGGCAAGGCGGCACAACAACGCCAGATTGAGTTTGCAACAGCTTCTAAGCGCCGGCCGGATGCAGCATGCAGGCATGATCGGTCGTTCCCTGCTCAATTTGCAGCGTGCTGTGATGCACCGAAAAACGCGTTTTCAATTCGCACATCACGTCGTCCATGAACTTGTCGCCCGGATAACCGCCCGGCATCACCAGATGCACGGTGAGCGCGCATTCGGTGGTGCTCATGCCCCAGATATGCAAATCGTGGATTTCGCCGACCCCGGCCAGTCCGCGCAAATAGGCGGCAATGGCGTTGCTTTCGAT
>DASYCG010000169.1:0-10821 GCA_036500325.1 Herbaspirillum sp.
GATACCGATATGAACGACAGAAAAACTTTCTTGTACGACGACCTCATCGATGAATCCGCAGCCGATCCATTTCTTGCCGATGCTGATACTAATGCTCACGCCGCAACATCCATGACAACGCATCGTGCGGCCGATGAATTTGAAGAAAGGGAAGAAGGGGAAGAAGGAAAAAATGGTGAAATAGATTCGATTTCTCGCCGAAAGGGAAGCGCCATCGATGCGCTGAACCAGTTACAGGTGCAAGTCGTGTTCGACGTCGGCAATTGTGAAATGAGTTTTCTGGAATTGCAGAAACTACAGCCCGGAAATGTGATTCCCCTCGCCTCGCGCATGCCGGAGGTGGTCAGAATGACAGTCAACGGCCGCGTCATCGGCAGCGGCGAACTGGTTGAAATCGATGGCAAGATCGGCGTAATGCTGGCCCGGATAACCGACGTCCGATGACCAGCGATATCAATCCGATTGCGCTGGCATTACTGCTGGGCTTGCTCAGCCTGGTGCCAATGCTGATCATCATGACGACTTCATTTTTGAAAATCAGCATCGTCGCCATGCTGCTGCGCAATGCACTGGGTGTGCAACAGATACCGCCGAATATCGCCATCTATAGCCTGGCGCTGATATTGAGCGCCTATGTCATGGCGCCGGTCGGACAGACGGTCTATCAGGCGCTGCATGCCAGGCCCGAAGCGATGATGTCCATCTCGGTCTTTCTGGAGACCGCCCTGCAAGCGGCAGAACCACTGCGCGACTTCATGCTACGCAATACCGAACCGGGGCAACTGAATTTTTTTGTCGATACGGTAAAGCACTTATGGCCGCCGGAGCTGGCCAATCATGTCAGCCGGCGCGACTTCACAGTGCTGATACCGGCGTTCATGATTTCCGAGCTGACGTCGGCATTCATGATCGGATTTCTGATTTACCTGCCGTTCGTTGTCATTGACCTGGTAGTGCAAAGTATCTTGCTTGCGCTGGGCATGATGATGATGTCGCCGATGACCATTTCATTGCCGTTGAAGCTGCTGCTATTTGTCATGGCCGACGGCTGGACCCGCTTACTGCACAGTCTGGTGCTGTCCTACGCCGTATGAATCCTGACGATATTGCATCCTTGGTGATGCGCACGCTTTACATCACGATCAGGTTGTCGTTGCCGCTGGTCGCCCTGGGCACGATCGCCGGCGTGCTTACCAGTCTGTTTCAGGCGGCAACCCAAATTCAGGATCAGACATTCCCGTTTCTGACCAAGCTGACCATCATTCTGGTCGGTCTGGCGATATTGGGCGGCTGGATGGGACGTGAATTGCAGCTATTCACGATTTTTATCTTCGACTATCTGGCAGAGGTATGAGTATACATGGCGGTCCTCTTCAGCTTCTGCTGCCGATCTGGAACGACATCGGCGCATGGATGGCAGGTTGGCCTCGTGCAATCGGCATGTTCGCCATGCTGCCGATGTTCCGCAAGGAATTATTGCCGCGCCTTTTGCGCACTGCACTCATCGCAGGGCTTTGCCTGCCTTTGGTGCCGCTTTTGAAGACGCAAACGGAATTGATCCGGGCGGACACCATGCTGCTGCTGGTAACCGTCATCAAAGAAGTGGTGCTTGGCTTTGCGTTCGGTTTGCCGCTCGCGATGACATTCTGGATCGCCGAAGGTATCGGCACGCTGCTCGACAATCAAAGCGGATCGCTGATCAGCTCGGTGCTTAACCCCATGTCCGGCAACGATTCCGCCACGCTTGGGATGTTCCTCAATCAGATATTCATGATTTATTTCCTGTTGGCGGGAGGCTTGTCATGGTGCATCGGCAGTCTTTACGACAGTTACCAACTGTGGCCGATACAGGATTTTTGGCCGCATTTCTCGCAAACCGGTGCGCAATGGTGGCTGACGCAATTCAGCCGATACATCGAAATGATCGTGGTGCTCGCAGCGCCGATCGTGCTCGCGCTGTTCTTCATTGAACTCGGCTTCGGCATCATCGGACGCTTCGCACCGAAAATGCAGGTATTTGTCTTGGCGATGCCGATCAAGAACATCGGTTCGGTATTGATGCTGTTTGTCTATATCGGCATCCTGCTGACGCAATTCGATCACCTGATGGCGCGGCTGAAAGACAGCCTGGCGCATACCATCCGGGCGTTGGGATGACACATGAGCGATAGCGACGGCAAAACCGAAAAGGCAACACCCCGGCGGCGGCAGGAAGCACGCAAGGAAGGACAGGTCGCGCGCAGCGAAGATCTGACGCATGTGCTGTTATTCGGTCTGTTTTTCAGTTACCTGATTATTGACGGTGCGCGTCTTTGCACTGAATTGATCGAACTGATCCTGCTGCCCAATCGCTATCTGTATCAACCCTTTCCGGAAGCCGCCGAAGCGCTGACTACTCTACTGTTAAGCAAAGCCCTGACCTTGATCCTGGCCGTTTTAATCGCTGCCGTAGCGCTTTCATTCGGTATTCAATTACTGCAGATCGGACCTCTGTTTTCTACAAAATCGATTACGCCGAGTTTGAAAAAACTGAATATGGTCCAAAACATCAAGGAAATGTTTTCCGTCAATGCATTGGTCGACTTGCTGAAAATGATGATGAAGACCGCTTTGATGTGTCTCATCATTTATTTTGTTCTGCTGGGCAATTTGCGCATGCTGCTGCGCTTGCCGCCCTATGGCGTACCCGGCATTCTTTATGCCGAAGGACATTTGATGCAGCAGTTGACGATCACCATTTTCTTTGTCTTTTCGGTCATTGCCCTATTCGACTTTTTCTGGCAGCGCCGCCGGCTCGATAAACAATTGATGATGCAAAAGCATGAGGTCAAACGCGAACAAAAAGATAATGAAGGCGATCCGCACACCAAAGGAGTCCGGCGTAATTTATTTCGCGAGATTATCAGCGGCGACGTCAACCGGGTTCCATTGGCGTCGGTCGTCGTGGCAAATCCAACCCATCTGGCCGTGGCGCTGTACTACAAACCGCCGGCAACCGGCTTGCCGATTATCCTGGTCAAGGGGCGCGGCCCCGGCGCCGCAAAAATATTCAAGGCCGCGCGCGACGCCGGCGTTCCAATTATTCAGAACATCGGCCTCGCCCGCAGCCTGTTTCCGTTAAAGGTTTACAGCAAGATTCCCGGCGAATTAATCGATGCGGTTGCCGAAATCATTGTTGCCGCCCGGCTGATTCGACGTGCAGCCACCGGCGACGATACTGAAGAAGAAGCCGGCAAGGGGACTAGCGAAACCCCGCCTGAGGACAATTCTTAACCGCCTTATTTAACCTCAATATAGAAATCATGCATTTATCGACTATTTTTGCGCACTGGTCTGCGCATCTGCGCCGCCGTAGCAATGACGCATCACTTGCCTTCGACTCGGACGGCACCCTCTCACTCCTGGTAGGCAGACATAAAATCGACCTTCGGATAGTGCCCGATTCATTGGTCTTGCGCGCCCGCATCTGCGGCATGCCCGGACGCACCGAGGAACAGCATGCGTGGTTATGCCGAATTCTGACGCTGAGCAATATCCACGCGCACAACCGACGCGAATTCCCTGCGCTGACGGCGCAACGCGTACTGCAACTGCACACATGGATACGGCCGCATGCCGACTATGAAGGATTCTGCATCGCATTCGATCACTTTATGGAAGCGCTGGAGACATGGCGTCACGCGCTGGCGCCGGCCAACATGGTCACGCCAGTGCTTCCTGCCGGAAGCCTTCCATTTTCCCATCTTCTTTCCGATACTTCTCTAAGCACCCTATGACTTCACTTTTTTTTCGCCGTTGCGTCCTGATCGGCCTCTCCACACTGGCACTTTCAAGCGCCGCGCCCGTTGCAACGGCGGCGATTCGCGCACCCTGGCTCGATGAACCTTATACCTATGTCGGCAATGGCGAATCGATACAACGGGTTTTGCAGATATTCGGCCGTCAATTCGGACTGAAAGTCGACATCGACACTGAAGTCGACGACACGATCAACGGCGAAGTCGCGGAGTCGACACCCAAGAAATTTCTTGACCGCATGGCCAGCATGCATGGTTTCGACTGGTACCTCGACAGCGGTACTTTATATATCAGCGCAATCGGAAAGCGCCAGCGGAAAATGATCAAGGCGCCGGCCGGCGTCATCAGCCAGTTGCGCAGTGCGCTCGATGGCGCCGGTGTTTATCAGGAGCGTTTCGGTTGGGGCGAGCTGGTGGGACAAGGACAATTGCTGGTCTACGGGCCGCCCGCCTACGTCAAACGATTGACGCAGACCGTCGATCTGATCGCGGCTGCGCCCAGCGGTTACGAAATTGCTTTGTTCCCGTTGAAGTACGCCAATGTAGACGACCGCGTTATCAGCTACCGGGATAAGAAGACCACCATTCCAGGTGTCGCCAGCATTGTGCGCGGCATCGCGGGTGGCATTCCGGACCTTGGCGGCGCAGCTTCGATGCCGCTCGCCGCCGATGCGAATACAAATGAAGATGCAAATATGGAGGCCCAGTTGGGCAATTCGGCTCCCGCCGACATCAATGCCAACAGCATCGACCTCGCCAACAAGGAAGCCAATTCCGGCGTCGGCGCCTGGCGCGCCTCGCAAGGCAACGTCGTTATCCAATCCGATGTCAGGATGAATGCGCTGATCGTCAAGGCACCACCTGAAATGCTGTCTTTTTATAAACGTCTGATCGAACAGCTTGATGTCGATGTGCCGCTGGTACAGATTGAAGTCACCATTCTTGATATCGATAGCGATTATCTCGATCACGTCGGCGTCAATTGGGCGTTAAGCAATACCGGCAGCGGCGGTCATAGTTTGTTCGATTTGACGCCAATGGCGGCCACCATCAATACCATTCTGCCGCGCGGCCTCAATTTATACGCCCAAATCGATTTCCTGCAGCGTGACGGCCACGGCGAAGTCATTTCAAAGCCCTCGCTGCTGACGATGGACAATACGGCGGCATTGTTCGACTCGAATGAAACTTCTTACATTCGCACTCGGGGCGAGCGTGTGGCGGAAACCAAGGAAGTCAGCGCAGGCTTGATGTTCAAGGTGATACCGCGCGTGATCCGCTCCGACGATCCCGCGCATCCGGCGCCGCGCAAAATATTGTTGCAGATCGATATCGAAGACGGAAAACGCGTCAATTCCGCGAATGCCGAACTGCCGGTGTTCAAAAAAAGCACCATCAGCACGCAGGCCATTGTCGGTGACAGCGAAAGCCTGTTGATCGCAGGTCATCAGCATCAGGAAAGGCAAGTCACCACATCCCGGGTACCGATACTAGGGTCACTGCCATTAGTCGGCGCACTATTCCGCAACGAAAAAGAGACCAGCGGCCGGCGCACACGTTTTTTCATTATCACGCCGCGTATTGTAAGCACGCTGCAACTCGATAACGAAGTGGCTTTGCCGGTGTTCGACAAGGCACGGGACATGCGCGCCGGCAGCGATACCGGCGAGCGTGACGGCAGTGGCGATGCAGCGGTATCTGCCGATATCCCTTCCAAGCCGGAGGCGGCCATTGTGGAAACGACCGTAACAACATCACAGGCGCCGGGGAACACTTAAATGGCTATCAGCATCGCTGCGCCATCCCCTGCCGTCCAGTTTGCGCCGCAAGCACAGCCGTTGGCGCCGACTGCCGAATCCATCCTGGGAAAAGGCGCGGAAGAACTCAGTTTCGGCATCACCGCGACGCGCCCCCCGGGACGCCGCGATGTGACACGCTTTAATCCGCAACCGCGCCAAAGCAAAATCAATCAGGTCCTGGCATTGCTGGAAGCCGGGGCAACCACCGGCGGACGATTTGCGCGCTTGCAACGATTGAGCAAGGCCGCCCAATCGGCGACGGAGGACATAGAGCTTTTCCTGAAACGCAACGGTCTCAATCCCGAAGACGGCATGTTGCTGTTGCAACAAATCCTCAACGACATGGACGCGCAAGGCGATCACACTTCGGCATTCCGCCAAAGTGTGATCGCCGCTCAGCAAGCGCTGGATGAAGATCATGGTTTTGAGATTCGCGCCAAAATGCATGCGTTGGAAATCGCGCTGCAGGAAGGCATGGACGGCGCGCAAACCACCGATTTTCAGGACGGTTATCTGGCACTGATCCTCAGCAGCGGCAACTGTGTAGCGGCATTGGACGAGCTGCTGCGGCGTTTTCACCGGCAACTACGGCGCGCGCTGGCTTTACTGGTCAGGACATTGGGCCGGGAAATCGATTCGCAATGGTCGTGCTGCGAGCCCGATTATCTGCAACTGCTGCGTCAGGCGCTGTATGAAGTTGGCGGCATCGCCAATACTTATGACGATTGCGAATCGCTGGCGGCGCGTTGGCAGGAAAAAAGAGCGCTATTGCTAAACGATCCTGCGCAGCTGACGCGCGATCTGGTGCATCTGTCGGCCGAACCGTGGGCAATCGGCATCAAATTTTCCGCCCTGGCCGACCGGTATTCCACTGCAAACCATCGCCTGCCCTTCATCGGCCGCCTTCGCAGCGTGGTGCACGCCATGCCCTATTTACTTTTCTTCGACGAAGCGGCGCAACAACGCGTCTATGAAGCGGTTCAGCAAGCGCTCGACGATGAGGCCGATAAAGAATCCCTTTAAACAAACATTGAAAGCCCTCATGCCGAAACAGACATTCGATTCATATCTGCACAATATTATTGCCGGCGCCGGGAAGCGCCTGCCGCGCGCCGCCGCCGCCGATCCTCTCTCGGACGATTCATGGCAACTGGATGATGGAACGGTGCTGTATTTCGAGCCGTGCGATGAAGAGCTGTTGATCATTCTCCGCATGCCCGAACGCCATTTCGACGTGCATCAATTGATGCAACTGCTGATGCTCGGCGACGGTGCCTGGCCGATACCGCTGGCCACCGGTCTGAGCGCCGATGAAGCGCAGGCATTGTTGTTCACCAGAATCCGAATCGCATCGCTCGATATCGATATCCTGCTACAGGTCATTCTCACACTTTTGCATGTCCGCAAACGCTGGCTGCAGACGCCACCGTCTCCGATGGCGGGCAGATCGCAGGTTTATTCGGAAACGGCATTATGAGTATGTTCATGCTTTCGCTGAAAAAATGGTCGGCCTTCGCCGTGCCCAAGCCGGATGTCACCCTGGTCGCCGCCCTCATCGCCGTGCTGGCCATGATGGTTTTGCCGATGCCGACCATGCTGCTGGATATATTGATCGGCATTAATTTATCTTTTGCATTGGTGCTGTTGATCGTCGCACTGCATTTATCGACGCCACTGCAGATCTCCGCCTTTCCTGCCATTCTGCTGGTCACGACCTTGTTTCGATTGGGGCTATCCATATCGACCACGCGGCAAATTCTGCTGCAAGGCAACGCCGGCCATGTGGTGCAAACCTTCGGCATGTTCGTGGTCGGCGGCAATATTATCGTCGGACTGATCGTCTTCCTGATTTTGACGCTGGTGCAGTTCATGGTCATTACCAAGGGCTCCGAGCGGGTCGCGGAAGTCAGCGCACGTTTTTCACTGGATGGCATGCCGGGCAAACAGATGGCGATCGACGGCGATCTGCGCGCCAATTCGATCGACAAGAATGAAGCCAAGCAACGCCGTACCCATATCGAACTTGAAAATCAGTTTTATGGGTCGATGGACGGCGCCATGAAATTCGTCAAAGGCGATGCTATTGCAGGATTGATTATTGTCGTCGTCAACCTGATCGGCGGCATGGGCGTGGCGATCCTCCAGCAAGGGATGGATTTTGCGACAGCCATGCATACCTATTCGATCCTGACCGTTGGCGATGGCCTGGTCAGCCAGATTCCCGCCCTGCTGATCTCTATTTCAGCGGGGATGATTGTCACTCGCGTCGCCGGCCGCGATGCCAGCTCCACTGTGGGCCGCGATATCGCACGGCAGCTTGCCGGCGATCCTAAAGGTATTGTGATAAGTGGATTGGCGATGGGCGGCATGGCGTTTCTGCCCGGCATGCCGGTCGTCGTGTTTATCTGTATTTCGATCTTGCTGACAAGCCTGGGCTTGATACTGACACTCAAGAAACGTCGGCAGGCCGAGCAAGGAGCGATGCCCGCGCGCGAAGGAGACAACCATCAAACCGCGGCTTCCGCGCCTGCGGAACCAAGCTTTTCAATACCATTGATGATCGCGTTCTCTCCTGATCTGGTCGCGCAATACGGCATGGCGGCGCTGAACGCCGCAGTCGATCACGCGCAGAAAGAAAAGGGATTCGAACTGGGGATTCCCTTTCCGCCGCCGGTGGTGCGCACAGACGCCCGCCAGGCCGCTTTCGGATGTTCCGTCTATTGCAACGAGGTACCGGTCGCGCAGTGGCAAATCCCGCCGGATACCCTGCTATTGCAAGGGGTCGATATCGCCCTTCTGCAAAGTGTCGATATCGATGGCAAGCCGGTTGAATTCGGCCGCGATTTCCCATTGTCGCATTGGGTGGGGTCTCACCATGCCGAGGCCGGGCGAAAGCTGGGCGCCGAGATATTCACCGGCCTTGGTATTTTTTCCGTCCATCTTTCCAAGGTATTGGAACGCCACGCAGCCGAATTCATTGGCCTGCATGAGTTGTGTACCTTATTTGAAGCTTTGGAGAAAAGCTGCCCGGATCTGGTCAAGGAAATCGATCGGCTTTCACCACGTCCCCGTATCGCCGACGTATTGCAACGACTGGTATCCGAAGGTATCCCTATTCGTAATTTGAAAGGCATTCTTGAAACACTCACCAGATGGTCGTCGAAGGAGAAAGACGCGGTCGTATTGACTGAATACGTACGCGCCGATATGAAACGTCAGATTACGCACAAATACACGCGCGGCCGGGATGTCTTGCATGCTTACCTGGTATCGCCGGCACTTGAAGAATCGTTGCGTTCATCCGTACGGCAGACGGCCAGCGGCAGCTATATTGTGTTGGGGCCGATACAGACCGAAAAATTGCTGCAGGCGGTGCGTGAGATCGTTGGCGATTTAAGTCAAACGAATCCACGGCCGGTGGTGCTGGCCGCGATGGATGTCAGGCGCTATCTGCGTAAAATGATAGAGCGTGATTATCCGGCGCTTGCCGTGGTTGCTTATCAGGAAATGGAAGCCGGCGTCCGGATTCAATCGCTGGGGCAAATCGACGTCGATCTATCATCATAGGAATGGTTTTTAAAAAAGCCCGTCTGAACATCATTCAGACGGGCTTTGAATAATCAAAAAAATATTACAGACGAACTTTATAGCCGGGTAACTGCATCTTCAGTCATTACCAATCCGTGTTTATAATCAATATGGGCTTTCGGTATTGCATCGAAGTCCGCTAAATTTTTTCGAAATCGTTCATCGTCTACGCCGTTATCAAGGGGCGTAACAGCGGGTGCAGGCGATGAAGGCGGTGATGACAATGGCAATGGCAATGGCAATGGCAATTCTGTGGTCTTCGAATCGATACCGCCATCCATCGTCGACATTGTCGTTACGACGTTTTCCGGCGTAATCTTAACTTCCATGTACATCAAATTGTCGATTACCGGATCGGAATCATTAATCGGCCTGACTGACGACGACGTATCAACCCTTAACTCACTAGCTGCCGGCGACACAATTTGTTTTGGGATGACTTGTTCCACACTCCCGAAATTAGAATGCAGCACATTGCGTTCTTCTGTCAGCCCTGCGTCTCTATTAAAAGTCTCTATATCGAAATCGGAAGCATCGCTTTGGATGTGATCCGCGGTTACATCGGCGCCGCGCTTATCTGACATGCGAATGCATAAGGTATCGATGTTAGAACCACCGACGTGAACACAGAGCACGTCACTATTAGCGGATCCATGGTCAGGGTCAGGGTCGGGGACAGGATCAAATTTAATTTTGGATTCATTTCCAGGAACAAATCCAGGCCCAGACCCACGTCGAGATCCGGATTGAGATCCATTATTATGGGGTGCGTCTGTATCATCCGGCATATCATCCGCGGCCGGATCTCTGCCAACAGCGCCGTTTAAAGGAAGAAATTTTTTAACAATATTGTCGCTATATAGCGCTCGCAAAACAGACAAGGTAAGCTTGTCACCGATGCTGAGATGTATTTCTTTTTTATAATTTTTCTCGCCTTCTATATGGGCATACATTTCTGCGCCATTATTTTGGCGCGTCATCATTATTTGTCCTTTACTACTAACGAGTAGCAACTTTTTACACTTGTTATCATCAATTGCACTCTTAAATATCTCACGCAATATTTTTGTTAAATTTTGCAAGGGCAGTTCTCCCGGATTGCTGTCTATTGCCTCATCCCAATCCTCTATTTGACGAGATGACTCTGCAATTTTCACTTGCTTCATGTCCTGCAACGCAGTTTGCGTCCCCCCCGGTTTGGACCATTGGCTAGCTGCATTGAAAATGGCACGATCACGTTTGCTCAAATGTTCCGAGGCTACCATGTGCCCATTCGTATCTTCAGCAGCGCCAGCACGCAGCTGCGTGTCGATGTTTGGGGAAGGCGCCGGTCCGGCCCCGCCTACTTGACCAATCGTCATGTATTTTCTCCTTGTGTGAAATCAGTTAGTTTTTGACCGCCGCTAGCAAGTCCACTTTGTTCGGACAAAATCGTCTTTTCTTGAGGTTCGGCAACGCCGTCGTCGATACTCTTTTGAACGATCGGATTTGAATGAAAAACCACGTTTCCATATTTGGAAAAAGGAGAATTGAATTCCAATGTCTGTTCCGGCGACTTCTCGGGTGTATTTGACGGGGAGGCGCCATTCCGTAAATTATTACTAAACCAGATATTTATTTTATCGTTCACTTCCGAA
>DASYCG010000170.1:0-4831 GCA_036500325.1 Herbaspirillum sp.
GACTATTCGCGCTTACGTTCAAGGAACCATTTAATCAAGTCAACGTCACGGAAAATTGGCTCAGGTATTTTATCGGACTTTGCAGAAATCACCTTCAGCAACTATCACAAGGCGAAGGAGTATGCCCGGTTACCGTAATCAGCTTCAACTATGATCGTCTGATGGAAACCGTATTGAGGAGACATTGGGATCAATCTGAGTTGTCGTATCCTAAAGTCGACGATTGCTTCTCGTTCTTGTATCCCTATGGCGCGTTTTCCGATTTGAAACGTGACGTTGATAACCCAGGGCCTTGGCTTATTGAGGAAGCGTCCCAAATTGCAATCACCGGCAACGGTCCATCTCCCCAAAAGACCGTTGCGCGCAAAGCGCTCCGGGAAGCTCATCAGATATACATGCTGGGTTTTTCTTGCTCGACCACGAACATGAATTGGCTCGGACTGGACGATGAACTTGGTAAGAAGATCATCGCACAAAACTACAACTTCGATGACCAGCGTTTGCGACGTGTTCTGAAAAGCTTAAATGCTCAAAGCGACAAAGGCTCAATGATCGATTTGGTGCGAAATGGATTCTTTGAGCAGGGGGTAGAAGCAGCGTTCATTGATCCCCCTGTCGGCTAGTTTTGGGTCGGCGCGGTCCGTTGCAAAATCGCCGAGAGTGCCGAAGATGGATAGACCGGGACCTGGTCTAAATTAAGCGCTTATTAACGGAGTAAGTCCGGCACGCAATCGGCACGCAACCCGATTTAACCCATTGAAATTCCTACGAACTGAAATGGATCAAATTGATTTACAAAGCTAGAGCGAGAGCGGATTTTTTTCTGCACGCAGGCCGCTCATAACGGTCTGGTCGCTGGTTCGAGTCCAGCCGGGCCCACCATCACTGGAATGTACATCACAACTTGGGACTTATTATGCACGACGCTATTGCGGCGGCGACTTGGGTCGAAAAGTGTCGATCACTTGGGCGAAGCCTTTGAGAGAGTCGGCAGACATCTCAATGCCATTCTTTTTCAAGGTGACCGCCAACGCAGCCTCAACCTGAAGCCGCGGCAAATTGGGATTCTGATTACCTCTTTTGGCATCGGCAACACGCGCATTGTCTACATTGAGTTCGAGCTCCGCCTCGCCCACTGGCAAATTGTCGCCGGGGCGAATTTCATTGAAAAGGGTGTCGACTTTTTGGGCATCGGCGCTGCGCCCCTCCTGATTCAGAACCGTTTCAGCCGCTTGCGACAAAAAATTCAGAAAGGCCTGCCGGTCCTGGAGGGTCATATGATCGAATTGCTGAAATTCCATCGCCTGCGCGGCGCTGGAAAGAAGCACTGCTGCTGATAGAATCAGAGCCGGTATGGCGAAGCGGTTCACACGAAGCCCTAATGTTCTTGGCCTTGTATCAATCTACACGCGCTTCGAGCGGCGGAGAACATCCTCGGAGGCGGACCGAGGATATTTCGCCGAAGTCTTTGTCATATTTGGGAAAACAAGCTTTTCTTGAATGGTGCGGCGATGGTCAGAAGCCAGTGCTCAGATTGGCTCCGGTTGGGCCACCATCGCTGGAATGTACATCACAAAGCGGGATAGGCTGGATTTCGACTATTCGCGGCTTGGCCTGCCGCGATTCAGTTCTTTAGCGGCTGCTTGGGCCGGAAATTGCTGTTCACGGTGAAGAAGCTGTCGGGCAGACCAATATGGTTCTTCTGCAATGTCAAAAACATCACGTCTTCGACCTCTAGCCGTGGATCGCTGGGACGAGAGATTGCATTCCTTGCATCATTCTCACGCAATATGACTAAATTTCTTTCGAATTCCGTCATGCCCAGAGCCATTTTATCACCCGCAGGTTTCGTGAGAAAAAGCTTATCAACCTGCGTGGCCAGATCGGTTCTGCCTTCATTGGTCAATACTGTTTCTGCACCTTGAACAAGCAGCCCCACATACGCAGCTTGATCCCGATCATCCATATTGTCGAACTGCTGTATTTCCATCGCCTGTGCGGTGCTGGATAGAAGCGTTGCCACGGATAGAATCACGGCCGGTATGGCGAAGTGGTTCAAACGAAGCCCCAATGTTCTTAGCCTTGTGCCAATTTACACGCGCTTCGAGTGGCGGAGAACCTCCTTAGAGGCGGGCCGCGCATATTTCGCCGAAGTCTTTGTCATATTTGTGAAAACGAGCTCTTCTTGAACGGCACGGCGATGAACCCAGTGCCCAGTTTGACCTCGGTCGGCCCACCATCGTTGGAATGTACATCACAAAACCGGACAGCCTAGGTTTCGGCTACTTCTTGGCCTCTGTCAGCAGAAAACCGGCAATAACATCTTCCAATTCAGTTTTTGGCTGAGCGGCAGCATATTGTTCAATCATAACAATCAAAGCATCGGATTGTGCATCAGTAAGGTGCCCAGCCAACGCATCAACCGCGCCAGCAAACTTTCTGTCATTCTCAAGTCGTTGGGGTGTCTTTATTTTGCCGTCGGCAAATGTCGAAGACCTGAGCTGCGTTACTGTTCTAGAAAGCGCCTTTATATAAGCTTCATGGAACATTCGGGATTGCTTGGCCGGGTCACTGCGGGCGCTTTCGTATACACCCAATGGAATAGCAGACGCGATGGTAGGTGCCAGCAAGGCGACCGACATGAATGCAGCCACAAATACGATGCGCGCGGAATGGACAATCGACATACGCTCTCCTGTATCTTGCCCGGCGCTGGATATGATTGCGCAGCGCCTCACTGCGGCGGGAGCTTGGGCCGGAAACCGCTGTTAACGGTGAAAAAGCTTTTCGGCAGCGTTATGCCGTGAAGATTTTTCAGCATCACAGCCATCGCATCTTCAACTTGAACCCTCTTCGCATTGGGCTCTTGCAAAGCTCTTTGGGCATCTGCAAGACGAGCCTTCGCCAGAGTTATCATGAACTCATTCATGCCAACGGAGGTCCGATTATCGGAAGCATTAGTCGTGAAAAGACTTTCAATTTTTCCGGCCTGATCTGTTTGGCCTTCGTCTGTCAAAAATTTTTCCGCACCAGATACCAACTCCGAGACATATTCAGCCCGGTCGTCCTGCGCCATCTTGTCAAACTGCTGTATTTCCATCGCCTGCGCAGCGCCGGAAAGGAGCACTGCCGCGGATAGGATCGCAGCCGGCATGGCTAAGCGGTTCATGGAACCCCCGAGGTTCTTAGCCTCCAATCTACACGCGCTTGGAGCGGCGGAGAACATCCTCGGAGGCGGACCGAGGATATTTCGCCGAAGCGTTTGTCATATTTGTGAAAAAGAGCTTTTCTCAGCGGCGCCGGAATTATCAGAATCCAGCGCCCAGTTTGGCCCCGGTCGGTCCACCATCCTACTTTGCGCTTCGCAGGATTGCTTGGGCGTCTTCTCAGATCGCCGATGAGGTATACACATCGAGTCCCAATGGAGAATCCTATTGAAGATATTCTTCGACGTGGACCCAACATGTCGCGGTTGATGTTTGAATCCTTTTCAAACCAATACCGGATAAAACTGTCTACCGGACCTTCGTACCCGACGCTGGACGTCGTGAAGCAATTGACCCGCCATCCGCATCTCGACCTCTATCTGGCGACGGGCCAGGAACACTACCGGGCGGCCTATTTATGGAATGAGCTGGAGCTCGGCAGGCATTTCAAGGATATGTTCTACAGTGCCAAGCTTGGTTGCTCAAAAAGCTCGACGAACGTCTTCGATGCGATCAATCACAGGCTTGGCATCACGCCGGACGAGCGGCCGCTTTTCTTCGACGATCAGGAAGAGATCGTTCGGGTGGCTTGCGCATCGGGATGGGATGCCTGGGTCTTCAATACGGTAAAGGATGTCAGACAGCATTCGATGCTGAGAGGCTTGGTGCAATGAAATGACTGGAAAGATTTATATCGGAATTGGCGGATGGACCTATGAACCCTGGCGTGGGGTCTTCTATCCCGACGATCTGCCCCAGAAGCGCGAACTCGAATTCGCCGGCCGCAAGCTGACCTCGATCGAGATCAACGGCACCTATTATTCAACCTTCAAGCCGGCAAGCTGGACCAAATGGCGCGAGGAGACGCCGGATAATTTCGTCTTCTCGGTCAAGGCGTCCCGCTACTGCACCAATCGCAAGGAACTGGCGAGCGCGGGCGAATCGATTGCCCGTTTCGCCGCACAGGGTCTTGGGGAGTTGCGCGGCCGGCTGGGGCCGATCAATTGGCAATTCATGGGGACCAAGAAATTCGATGCCGAGGATTTCGAAAGCTTCCTGAAGCTGCTGCCGCGCGAAGTCGGCGGCCTCGCCCTGCGCCACGCGCTGGAGGTGCGGCACAGGAGCTTCCAGGACCAGAAATTCTACGATCTGGCGCGCAAATATCACGCCGCCATCGTCTTTGCCGACGATGAGAATTTTCCGGCCCTCGACGAACCGACCGCGGATTTCACCTATGCGCGGCTGATGCGCAGCAAGGATGAAGTGGACACCGGCTATACGCCCGCCGAACTCGATGCTTGGGCGAAACGCGCCAAGGCCTGGGCGAAACGCGGCGATGTCTTCCTCTATTTCATCGCCGGAGCCAAGCACCGCAATCCGGCGGCCGCCCAGGCTCTGATCGCGCGTTTGGCGTAATGGGACGCAGCACCGAACACACGAGGAACGAAAGACACGGCCGCGAATATAGAGTGCGTGGCACTCATAAAGCCGAGGACCGTTCATGAACGAGGATCGTCCCTGGATCAGCGCGGACGCCGTGGTTTTTGATATGCACGGCCGGCTTTTGCTCATTCGCAGAAAACACGAGCCCTTCCAGGGCAGCTATGCGTTTCCTGGCGGATTTG
>DASYCG010000171.1:0-7642 GCA_036500325.1 Herbaspirillum sp.
CGAACTTTCTTTAAATCCATAAAAGACCGTTCATTTGGGTGAGGGGTACGGCCCGTGCCGCGTTAAAAAAAAGGGCACCCATGGCGCTAAAAAAAGGCCACCCATGGCACTAAATCAGCGTTGCCTTAATCCAGCTTCGCCTTAATCAGCGTTGCCTCAAGAAGTCCGAATCAAAAAATCAACCCCCACATCGCGCCACCACTCCTGTTCTTTCTGCATCCAGTAAGCCACTGTCGGATGCTCGGCGAGCCAGGAATGTTTGATGTCGAATTCGATCTTGCTTTTCATCTTGAGACGGAATTGCTGCAAGCTCAGCTCGCCAAGTTCCAGCGCGATATGCGAATGCATGAACATCACCGAAAGCCGCAGCGCCAGCAATGCCTTGGCGAAGTCCGGCTCATACAGCAAAGTACCGACCTTGCGCAGATTGCCCTTCTGCCCCAGCACCAGCATGCTCATGACTTTCTGTTCGCGCGTCGTAAAGCCGGGCAGATCGGCATTCGCCACCAGATAGGCGGAATGCTTGTGATATGCGGTATGCGAGATCACCAGCCCGATCTCATGCAATAAACCGCTCCACAACAAATGCTTGTTATAAGCGCCGGCAACCGGCTTCAGCAAGTCATAAAACGTCACCGCGGCAGCAGCCACGTCGCGCGCACGCGAGGAATCGACCTGCAGGCGCTGCGCAAAATCCTCCACCGACTCTTCGCGCCGGTCCCGCTTGGTCGCACGCAATTGCAAATCCCACATCACACCCATGCGCAAGCCGGCCTCGACCGGCGCAATGACGTCGACTTTCAGTTCGCGCATCAAACCGATCAGCACGCTCAAGCCGCCCATGATGACGGGAACCCGATCGGATTTGAGGCCGACCAGATCGATGCGGCTGGAATTGCCGCGCGTGATCAGATATTGTTTCAGCGCTTCGACGCTCTTCAATGTGACGCGGCCGTCGCCGATATTATTTTTGGCGATGGTATAGGCAATCGCGCGCATTGTGCCGGACGAGCCGTAGGCCTTGCTCCAGTACCGCTTGTCGAACGGCGCAATCGAATCTTCGACATGCGAGCGCGCCGACAGGATCGCCTGCTCGAATGCCTCTTCGGTAATCACGCCGTTTTTGAAAAATGCCAGGCTTTGATTGACATTGCCGATGCCGAACGACTCGACCCGCTGCACCATCGAGCCGCGTCCCAGGATCAATTCGCTGGAACCGCCGCCGATGTCGATCACCAGCCGCTGCTCCTCCGGTTGCGCCAATGAACTGGCAACACCCATATAAATCAGACGGCCTTCTTCTTCGCCGGTAATGATTTCGATCGGATAACCGATCGCACGTTCTGCATAGGGGATGAAATCCTGGGCGTTCTTGGCTACGCGCAAGGTATTGGTGGCGACCACGCGCACGGCATCCAGCGGATATTCACGGAGAATGGCGCCGAAACGCGCCATCGATTCGACTGCGGCGGTAATCGCCATCTGGTTCAGATAACCATCCGCATTCAGCGCGGCGGCCAGACGGATCGGATCACGCGCGCTTTTGACAACCTTGATCGTATCGCCTTCATGGCGACCGATGTGCATACGAAAACTGTTGGAACCCAAATCAACTGCTGCAAACATTGATTCCCTCTCAATGGGATTTATTCATACAATAGCGCCTTCAAACGCTACGCATAGTCACAGGAACAGTCACAGGCCGCGTCGAAGGTCTCACACGATAGTTGAGCATTGTGACTATTTAATGACGAAGCGACGTATCTTATAACGGCTATGTACCAGAGCCATATGTACCAGAGCCATATACCAGCCCATATGTCGCGACCATACATCAGCCATGAATCGATCACCATGACGCCAGGCACGCTTTACCTAATTCCCAACACACTCGGCAGCAGCGACGCCGCGCCGGCAGCGCAATTGCACGCCGTCATTCCGCAGCAGGTGCAGATGATCAGCGCCGGCCTGACTTACTTCATTGCAGAAAACGCCAAAACCACGCGTGCGTTTCTGTCCTTGCTCAAAACAGTCCAGCCACTGGCGCTTGCCCTGCAGGAAATACAAATATCGGAACTTAATGTCAATACTGCCGCAGCCGCCCTGCCGGCTTTACTGGCCCCGCTGCTGGCCGGACGCGATGCCGGCCTGATTTCGGAAGCCGGCGTTCCCGCGGTTGCCGATCCCGGCGCCAATCTGGTGCGCCTGGCGCATCAACAAGGCGTTCCGGTGCGCCCGCTGGTCGGGCCGTCGTCGTTGCTGCTGGCGGTCATGGGCAGCGGACTGAACGGTCAAAGCTTTGCCTTCAACGGCTACCTGCCGACCGATGCGGCACAACGCAGCAAGCGTATCAAGGCGCTGGAAGAACGTTCGCGCCAGGAACAGCAAACCCAGTTGTTCATCGAAACGCCGTATCGCAACGCCGCGATGCTCGATGCGTTGGCGGCCGCTTGCCATCCTGCTACGCTGATCTGCATCGCCACCGATCTGACGCTGGCCGGCGAAACCATCATCACGCAGACCGCCGCCAAATGGAAAAGCGCCTTGCAAGCCGGCAAAGCGCCCGATTTCCATAAAAAGCCAACCGTATTCCTGCTGCTGGCGGCCTGACGCCGGCTAAATCAGCCGGCTCAATGCATCTGAAAATTGCCGGCGCTGACGACGGCTTTGCCGACACCCGCACCGATCGCTACGCCGAATTTTTTCAGCACGCGCTCCGGCAAACCTTCGGTCTGTGTGTAATCGACCAGATCTTCTTGCTTCAGCACGTCGCGCGCGACGCTGTCGACCGTGCCGTAACCATCGGCCAAACCGAGTTCGATTGCACGCGTGCCGGTCCAGAACAGGCCGGAAAACATGTCCGGCGTTTCTTTCAGACGCGCGCCGCGCCCGGCACGTACTGCATCGATGAATTGTTGATGAATTTCAGACAGCATTTGTTTGGCGTAATCTTTCTGGCTTTGAACTTGCGGACTGAACGGGTCCAGAAAACCCTTGTTTTCGCCGGCAGTCAATAAACGCCGCTCCACGCCCAACTTATCCATCAGACCGGTAAAGCCGAAACCATCCATCAACACACCGATCGATCCGACGATGCTGGCCTTGTTGACGTAAATCTTGTCGGCCGCCGCCGCAATGTAATAACCGCCGGAAGCACACATTTCTTCGACCACGACATACAAAGGCTTCTTCGGATAGACCTTGCGCAGACGGACGATTTCGTCATAGATCATGCCGGCCTGGACCGGACTGCCGCCCGGGCTGTTGATGCGTAAAATCACGCCGACCGAGTCGTTGGCGGCAAACGCCTTGTCCAGCGCCGGAATGACCACCGAGGCCGAGCCGCGGCCATCCGCTTCGATGGAACCGTTGATGTCGATCAGCGCCGTATGCGCGCCGACCGTTTCGCTGGTGGCCATGCTGTAATTGAAGGCGGCCCAGATAGCGTACAACACCAGCAGCAATGCCGATATCTTGAAGAAGATCCCCCAGCGACGGCGGGCGCGTTGTTCGCGCACTGTAAACATGGCGAGCTTTTCCAGTACATCGCGCTCCCAGCCGCCCTTTTTGTCATCCTTGGCGGCAACGGCGCCGGTGACTACCGGCGTGGCGGGCGTACCTGGCGCGGGTTCATTCGGTTCCAGCTCGTTATTACTCATCTCATTACTCATAAAATCACTTTGAACGTTGCCGCAATGCTCATGCAATTACGGGCCTTACGCAATCCTGCAATACTATTATTCTCAGCGCAAAAACCGCCGGTCCCCTTCAATTATTCGATGACGCCGCGTCAGTCATGTCCGCCATATCAGGCATTCTCGAGCAGCCATGCATGCAATGCAGAAATCGACGGTGCGCTGTAACGCGGGTTGAGCGCGTTCAATTCACGCACCGGATGCGCACCATATTCGACCGCAACAGCGGCCGCGCCGGCATTGATGGCCATCTGCAAATCATGGGTGGTGTCGCCGATCATCAGCGTGCGTGCCATATCTTGTCCCAACTCGCGCGTAAGTTCTTGCAACATGGCCGGATGCGGCTTGGAAAATGTTTCGTCGGCACAACGCGTAGCGTCGAATACCGACAGCAGGCCGGTAGCATTCAGTGCGCGATTCAGGCCGACCCGGCTCTTGCCGGTGGCCACCGCCAGGAAATAATTCTGTTGCGACAGATCGTTCAGCATCTCCCGTACGCCATCGAATAAGGTCAAATCATGATCCTGACCCAGATAATGATGACGATAGCGCTCGACCACGCGCGGATAAAATTTGGGATCGATATCCGGCATCGCAGCAGCCATCGCATCGGCCAGGCCGAGCCCGATCACATGTGAAGCGGCCCGTTTATCGGGCACCGGCAGGCCGAGATCTCTCGCGGCTGCCTGAATACATTGCACGATGGTCGCGGTGCTATCCATCAGCGTGCCGTCCCAGTCAAACACGATTAAATCAAATTGCGTTCTTGCCATAAATAAATAAGTGCCAGGTTATCTTGCCGTTGCCGGAGTTCGAGCCAGATTATCAGCGCTAATCGCGTTTTACGCCCATGTCCTGTGCGACTTTTTCCAAACTTTTTAAAAACCGTTCGCACTCGGACGGCAGCGGCGAGTTCAAGGTCACCGGCTTGCCGCTTTCCGGGTGGATAAAGGTGATCTGAAATGCATGTAAAAACATGCGTTTGAATGCGATGCGGTCGCCGTCGGCTTTTTGCAACGTCCGGTTCAACGAAAAATCGCCGTATTTATCATCCCCCGCGATAGCAAACCCGCTGGCCGACAAATGCACCCGGATCTGATGCGTGCGCCCGGTTTTCAGTTCCGCTTCCAGCAATGCGTACTCGCCGTACCGCTTCTTCAGCGAAAAAATCGTATGCGCAGCCTGTCCGCCCTCTTGCACCGCAACCCGACGTTCGCCGTCGGCGGTGGTGTATTTATGCAACGGCAGTTTGATATGCTGGCGCGGATTGGTCCAGTTGCCATGCACCAATGTCAGATAGCGCTTGTCGGTAACGCCATCCCGCATTTGTTCATGCAGATTGGTCAGTGCGCTGCGTTTTTTGGCCAGCAGGAGAATGCCCGAGGTGTCGCGGTCGAGGCGATGCACCAGCTCCAGAAATTTGGCGTCCGGCCGTGCCGCCCGCAATTGTTCGATGACGCCGTAGCTGACGCCCGATCCGCCATGCACGGCGACGCCGGCAGGCTTGTCGATCACCAGCAAATGATTGTCTTCAAGCAATATTTTGAATTCTGCGCCCGGCACGTTTTGTATTGTTTTTTCAGCAATGCGAATCGGCGGTATGCGTACCACATCGTCGGTCTGCAAACGGTAAGTCTGATCGATCCGGCCTTTATTGACGCGTACTTCGCCCGAACGTAAAACCCGGTAAATATGGCTTTTTGGAACGCCTTTGCAGATACGTAACAGGAAATTGTCGATGCGCTGGCCGGCGTCTTCTTCGGAAATAGACACCAGCTGGACTTGCGGTGACACCGGCGCCTGCCGGGGTTGGGAAGGTGTTTCAACCGAGTTCCCAGAAAATCTCGCTAAGTCCTTCATTTTGAATATATAATCGTTTCTACACGGGTCCGAGGACCTGTGTTGGTGTAAGAATAAAAAGACCATTCTACACAGGGGCGTTACCACCGCCTCGCCAATTTGCAAATTTGATGGAAAAATGTGTATGCACCATCCCTGCGCGATCAAGGTTGCACCGTTGTTGTAATCGGATAACGCGGCGGGATGTGAACCGAATTGTTTGGAATTGTTAGGATTAGTTCGGCCAGCTTGCCGTGTTATCTGAAACGGCAAGCTGGCCGATGATGTAATTGAACCATGTTTCGCCGATTGATTGGCCCTGTTGCATGTATTTGTACGGCTCACCAATATTGCATACCAGTCGTTTTCGCACCCGCTCAGGCGGCATGTGCGACACGACCGTGGTGCTGCTCGGCAATCGGTCAGTTATATCCGCGCCCCGTTGTGTTCCAGCGCAGTTGACTTGCGCTGACGCAGACTAAGGCAATTCCCTCCTCCACACACTTCGTTTCCGCGTACATCCCTGTACTAGTTGCCGCTTTCCGCATCCAAAGTGATCGCAGCGGCATTGAGGACCTTTGGTCCACGGAGTGAAAAATGAAACGTATGCTGTTCAATGCAACGCAGCAAGAAGAATTGCGCGTTGCCATCGTAGACGGTCAGAAACTGATCGACATCGATATCGAAGCCACCGGACGCGAACAACGCAAGTCCAATATCTACAAAGGCGTCATCACCCGCATCGAGCCGTCGCTCGAAGCCTGCTTCGTCAACTACGGCGAAGAACGCCACGGCTTTTTGCCGTTCAAGGAAGTCGCCCGCACCTACTTCAAGGAAGGCGTCGATGTCCGTAGCGCCTCCATCAAGGAAGCCCTGCGCGAAGGCCAGGAAATCATTGTCCAGGTAGAAAAAGAAGAACGCGGCAATAAGGGCGCCGCGCTGACGTCGTTTATCTCGCTGGCGGGCCGTTATCTGGTGCTGATGCCGAACAATCCACGCGGCGGCGGCGTATCGCGCCGGGTCGAAGGCGAAGATCGCCAGGAACTGCGCGAAACCATGGATCGCCTGGACCTGCCGACCGGCATGTCCGTCATTGCCCGCACTGCCGGCATCGGCCGTAATGTCGATGAACTGCAATGGGATTTGAATTACCTGATGCAACTCTGGCGCGCGATCGAAGGCGCCGGTCAATCCGGTTCCGGCGCTTTCCTGATTTATCAGGAATCCTCGCTGGTCATCCGCGCCATCCGCGACTATTTCCAACCGGATATCGGCGAAATCCTGATCGACACCGACGACATCTACGAACAGGCTCAGCAGTTCATGAGCCACGTCATGCCGGACATGGTGCATCGTGTCAAACGCTACCGTGACGACGTGCCGCTGTTTTCGCGCTTCCAGATCGAACACCAGATCGAAACCGCCTATTCCCGCACCGTCCCGCTGCCTTCCGGCGGCGCCATCGTCATCGACCATACCGAAGCACTGGTATCGGTCGACGTCAACTCCGCCCGCGCCACACGCGGCGGCGACATCGAAACCACCGCATTCAACACCAATCTGGAAGCCGCCGAAGAAGTGGCGCGCCAGTTGCGTTTGCGCGATCTGGGCGGTTTGATCGTGATCGATTTCATCGACATGGAAAACGCCAAGAACCAGCGCGAAGTGGAATCGCGCCTGAAGGACGCATTGCACTTCGACCGTGCCCGCGTCCAGATGGGCAAGATTTCGCGCTTCGGCCTGATGGAATTGTCGCGCCAGCGCCTGCGTCCGTCGCTGTCCGAAGGCAGCCACGTGACCTGTCCGCGCTGCAACGGCACCGGCCACATCCGCGACACCGAATCGTCGGCATTGCAAGTCCTGCGCATCATCCAGGAAGAAGCGATGAAGGAAAATTCGGCCGCCATCTACGTGCAAGGCCCGGTCGACGTTGCCGCTTTCCTGCTCAATGAAAAGCGCGGCGAAATCCTGAAGATCGAAACGCGTCATCGCGTGACCATCATCATGATCCCGAACAAGCATCTGGAAACCCCGCACTACAAACTGGAACGCATCAAGCACGACGATCCGCGTCTGGACGACGTGCAGGCCAGCTATTCGATGGCGGA
>DASYCG010000172.1:0-3974 GCA_036500325.1 Herbaspirillum sp.
GATTGTAGCGCGCAGCCTGGATATTCCGGCTGCGGTCGGCATGCACAATGCGTCGGGATTGATTAAACAGGACGATCTGCTGATCATCGATGGCGATGCCGGTGTGGTGATCGTCGATCCGGCGCCGCTGGTGCTGATGCAGTATCGCGAACGTCAGGCGCAATTACTGCGCGACCGCAAGAAACTGGGGCGTCTGAAAAAGACCCCGGCCGTCACGCAGGATGGGGTGGCGATCGATCTGCTGGCCAATATCGAATTGCCGGACGACTGCCGGGCGGCGATGGAAGCCGGCGCCAATGGCGTGGGTTTGTTCCGCTCCGAATTCCTGTTCATGGGTCGCGGTGGATTTCTCGAAAAATTCCCGACCGAAGACGAACAGTTCGAAGCGTATCGCAGTACTGTGGTGGCGATGAAAGGCCGGCCGGTAACGATCCGCACGCTAGACGTCGGCGCCGACAAGCCGCTGGATGCCGATGAACAGACCGCATTGAATCCCGCTTTGGGTTTGCGCGCCATCCGGTATTGCCTGGCGGAGCCGCAGATATTCCTGACGCAATTGCGCGCTATTTTGCGTGCTTCGGCGTACGGCCCGATCAATCTGTTGATCCCGATGATGGCGCATGCCTTCGAGATCGATCAGACACTGGCCCTGGTTGCACAGGCCAAATCGCAGTTGCAGGCGCGCAATCAAAAATTCGATGCCGCGATTCCGATCGGTGCGATGATCGAAATTCCCGCTGCGGCGCTGGCATTGCCGATGTTCATCAAGCGGCTGGATTTCCTGTCGATCGGCACCAATGATTTGATTCAATACACGCTGGCGATCGATCGCGTGGATCATGAGGTGGCGCATCTCTATAACCCTTTGCATCCGGCGATTTTGTATTTGCTGGGCAGTGTTATCGCGATCGGCAAAAAGGCCGGCATCCCGGTCGCGGTGTGCGGCGAAATGGCGGGCGATATCAAATTGACGCGGCTGTTGCTGGGGATGGGCTTGCTGGAATTTTCGATGCATCCGGCGCAATTATTGTCGGTGAAGCAAGAAATTCTGAATAGCGACCTGAGTTTGATTGTGCCGCAAGTTAAAAAAATACTGCGCAGCACCGAGCCGATGGCGATTGCGGCGGCGGTAGAGCAACTACGGGGCGGCGGCGTTGTCGCGGCCCCGCAGCCGCAACGCCGCATCAGAATAGCGGTTTGACGCGGCAGGCCGACTTGGTTATTCTTGCAGCATTGCGCCGATTTGAGTGATTTCAATCTCAGCTTGCGGGCGCCGGCGGACCTTCGGGTTCCGCCAAATAAATACGGCTAAAGCGAGCTTGAACCATGAGCCCAGAATTTAGCCCGCCGAGTACACCTACTCGCGGGCTTTTTTGTTTTCGAATGAATTTGTATAGAGAATGTCGTCTATGTCGATCGGTATCGTAGCGCCGCAAACCATGCATTTTGCCGGCCCCTTGCAATTGCAGAGCGGGGCGGCACTGGCCAATTACGATTTAGTGTATGAAACCTACGGCACCTTGAATGCCGCCTGCTCCAACGCGGTGCTGGTCTGCCATGCGCTCAACGCCTCGCATCACGTGGCCGGCATGTATGCCGACGATCCGGAGAGCCTGGGCTGGTGGGACAACATGGTGGGCCCCGGCAAGCCGCTGGATACGGATCGTTTCTTCGTTATTGGCGTGAATAATTTGGGCTCCTGTTTCGGGTCGACCGGGCCGATGCATATCAACGCCGCGACCGGCAAACCCTACGGCGCCGGCTTTCCGGTGGTCACCGTCGACGATTGGGTGCATGCGCAAGCTTTGCTGGCCGACGCGCTCGGTATCGACCAGTTTGCGGCCGTGATGGGCGGGTCGCTGGGCGGCATGCAGGCGGTAGCCTGGAGCATGCTGTTTCCGCAGCGCTTGCGGCATTGCGTGGTAATTGCGTCGACACCGAAGCTGTCGGCGCAGAATATTGCATTTAACGATGTCGCCCGGCAGGCCATTCTGACCGATCCGGATTTCCATGGCGGCGATTACTACGCCCACGGCGTGGTCCCGAAAAACGGTTTGCGGGTGGCGCGCATGGTCGGGCATATCACCTATTTGTCGGATGACGACATGGCGGCGAAATTCGGCCGCGAATTGCGCAATGGCGAATATCAGTTCGGCTATGGCGTGGATTTTGAAATCGAGTCGTATTTGCGCTATCAGGGCGATAAATTCGCAACCTATTTCGATGCCAATACCTATCTGCTGATTACCAAGGCGCTGGATTATTTCGATCCGGCCAAGGATTTCGGCGGCGATTTGACAGCGGCGTTTCGTAATACACAGGCCAAGTTTCTGGTCGTTTCGTTTATGACCGACTGGCGTTTTGCACCGGAGCGCAGCCGCGACATAGTGCAGGCGCTGGTCAATAACAAGCGCCGCGTGGCGTATGCAGAGATCGATGCGCCGCATGGCCATGACGCGTTTCTGCTGGAAGACGCAAGATACATGAAAGTGGTGCGCGAATACTATCGCGGTGTCTGGGATGAGTTGGCTGGGGTTGGCGCATGAATTTTTCCGAATTACGCGTATTGCGTCCAGATTTGGCTTTTATCGCGCATTGGGTGCGCGTGCAGTCGCATGTCCTCGATCTGGGCTGCGGCGACGGGGTGATGCTGGATTATTTGCAGACCGATAAGGGCTGCAGCGGCTACGGCATCGAAATCGACGATGCGCAGATCCCGCAGTGCGTTGCGCGCCGGGTATCGGTGATACAGCAGGATATGGAGGCGGGGCTGGCGATGTTTGCCGACAATGCCTTCGATACGGTGTTGTGCCTGTCGGCGTTGCAGATGATGAAGGATGTCGAGGGAACGTTGCGCGAAATAGCTCGTGTCGGTCGGGAGGCGATCGTGTCGTTCCCCAATTTCGCCTACTGGCCGCATCGGCTGGCATTGTTGCAAGGGCATATGCCCGTGTCGAAGTCGCTGCCGTACGAGTGGTACGACACGCCCAATCTGCGTTGCGCCACCATTCAGGATTTCGAGGCGCTGGCGAATGAAGTCGGCCTCGAAGTGCTGGAGCGGGTCGCGCTCGACGAGGGCCGGGTGATTTCGGTATTGCCTAACTGGCGCGGAAGTCTGGCGGTGTTCCGCTTGAAAAAAAATAACGATGCTTGAGTCGGGACGCGAAGGAACGGATCTGTCACTTTGTTGCTCCGCGGAATTAAAGTTGTAGGAGGCCAATAATTGCAGGTATGCCTCAACCCATTTTTATTTTCGGAAACTTGACAATATCCCGTAGCTTTTTGTTGACAAGGGCAAGGTGTTCCAATATAGTTTTGGGTTCCCCGTGGAGAGGTGGCCGAGTGGTTAATGGCAGCAGACTGTAAATCTGCCCTCTTACGAGTACGCTGGTTCGAATCCAGCCCTCTCCACCAAAGAATTTAAAAGCAGGATAGGGCAAGAAGTAAGTGAAGAGCAGGAAATTGCGGGAATTTGCGCAAAATGGTGTCGCCGGTTAAGTGGTAAATAAGTAGTAGATAAAGGTAGCAAAAGGGCGCGGGTATGGCTCGTCAGGTTTTAGTTTGTGGCGGAAGCAGTGCCTCGCGGGTGTAGCTCAATGGTAGAGCTGAAGCCTTCCAAGCTTATGACGAGGGTTCGATTCCCTTCACCCGCTCCAGTTTTCTGTTTGCATCGTTCGGCTGTTGGTGCAAAGAGTCATGTAGCCCTTGTAGCTCAGTGGTAGAGCACTCCCTTGGTAAGGGAGAGGCCACGTGTTCGATCCACGTCAAGGGCACCAAATGCAGTAATTTCGGCATATTCGTTTTTGCAGCAGCGTTTGCAGCAATATTGTCAGCATTCGAGTCAGCAATTAGGTCGGGCGTTTTGCCTGAGTATTCTCATAAAATCGTTAGGAGTCCAAAATGGCAAAAGGCAAGTTTGAACGGACCAAGCCCCACGTAAACGTGGGCACAATCGGTCACGTCGATCATGGTAA
>DASYCG010000173.1:0-43677 GCA_036500325.1 Herbaspirillum sp.
ACCCAGAGTGAATGTCTTGGTTGCTGTTGCGCCGGCATCTGCACCACCAGTGGCTACCAAGGAAGATGGGACAGTTACGGAGGTGCCGCTGATCAGATTGTTGTCAGCAGGTGATGAGCCTGCTTTGCTTTGGAAGTAATCGCCACCGAAAGCCAGAGGGCCGTTGTCGTATTTCAGGCCGGCTGCATAAACTGTACCAGCGCTACCGCCGCCAGCTTGTTCGCCCAGACCAACCATCACGCCACCGTTCAGGCCGCCAAATTGTGGCATGTCGTAACGAATCGAGTTGTTGGTACGGTCACCTTGCAGACGGGCTTGTGTATTGCCGTCGACTTTGGAGAACGAATTCACATAAGCAGCGTGCGAAAATGTCGAAATACCGCCGGCTGTGCCGGAGTAAGCGAAGTCAGTTTGACGACCGACGTTGACCGAACCGAAGTTACCCGACAGACCGACTGTCGAAGTACGGCCGAACAGCATGCTGCCGGCATCGGATTGACCGACTGTGCCGGCATCAGTATTGAAGCCCATTTCCAATTGGAAGTTGGCTTTCAGACCGCCGCCCAGATCTTCCGAACCCTTGAAACCCAAACGCGAACCGGACAGGCCGCCGGAGCCGACTGTAAACAGGCTGTTGTTAGTAGAGCTGCCAGCAGGAGCTGCATGATTTTGGTAGAAAACGCCAGCATCAACGACACCGTAGATTGTTACCGATGTTTGTGCTTGCGCAGCAGCTGCGAACGAGCCCAATACAGCCAGAGCGAGTAGTGATTTTTTCATTTGTTTGACATCCTTCTATAAAAATAGTCTTGAGGATCCGTATTTCTGGTCGGATGTCAGAACCTTACGTCGTCTGCGGGGCGATGCCTAAGGGTTTGTGAGCTGACGCGCAAAAACCTTGTCAAAATTAAGAATCCCGGCGGAAGCCGTTGTTTTTTTCTGACAAATTGACGCTGCACTTACCTCTTGTTACAGCTGTGTTACAGACCCCCACTTATGCTGCGTATTAGCACTAGGGCTGTTGTATGAACAACGCATTTTTGCCTCTGAAAAGCCTTTTTTAAAATTTAACTTGGCTATTTAAGCAATAATTAGTTTCTTCCGAATCGAATTGGGGTCGTATGGCAAATCGAGAGGATCTCGCAATTATCCGCGCCGCCAGAGCTGGCCAGGCGAACGCGCAACTGGCTTTGGGCAAGCGTTATTTAACCGGCGGCGGCGGTCTGCCGCAAAGTCTGCCCACCGCCATGCATTGGCTGGAGCGTGCCGCTCGTGCCGATCAGGCCGAGGCCTGGTCGTTGATCGGCGCACATATTCCTTATGAACTGGCATCGCAGGCTGCCGATGTGGTGTCGTTTTCTTCCTGGTACGAGCGTGCGTTCGAACAGGGCGTGGTCGAGGCCGGCCTGGTATTTGCCAAACTGGTGCTGACGCAAACGGCGCTGCAGAAAATTGAAGGCTTGCACGATAAGGCTATCAGGATGCTGGAAACAGCGGCCAGATCGGGCGCCGCCGAAGCGCAATGGCTGTTGGCGCAACATGATGGCAATGGTCCGGCTGCGGCGGTCTTGCTGGCAGCGGAATATGGCGCTGCAGCCACGCCGCAGACCCAAATACAAACGCAAGCGCAAGCGCCGCTCACTACGCAAGGTTGGGCCGAACGCGCCGCCGATGCGGGTATTGCGCAGGCACAGTATTTATTGGCCGATGCTGCTTGGGACAATACGGATCGGGTCGCTTATTTGCGCAGGGCGCTGCCGTTGGTGCGCGCTCTGCGAGCGCAATACGCGACGCAGATTGCGCAACTGAATGTGCCGTCTCCGGCACTGGCGCAGCAACTGGGCAGCGATAAGCTGCGTTTGTTATCGCGCTGTTGCGAAGCGCTATTGCAGACCGTCGATTACGACCCGGACGAAGTGCAGCAGTTTTGGGAATTGGCCGCGTATGCCGACGACAAGGAGGCGCAGTTTGCGCTCGGTTTGTCGTTTGCGCGCATGCAGGCGGACGGTTCGCGTTCCACTATCGGCAGCGGCTCCGCACACTATAAGAAGGCGGTGCGCTGGCTGACGCTGGCGGGCGAAGGCGGGCTTGCAGATGCCTGGTATGCCTTGTCGCGCATCTTCCTGAAGCCGGAATTTTCGCAGCGCAGTCTGGCGGATGCGCAATTTCATCTTGAGCGCGCCGCCGAGATGGGGCATTGCGCCGCCCAATTGGAATGCGGTGTCGGTGCGTGGCGTAATCGCCGCGACGAAGCGTCGAACGATGTGCGCGCAGTGTATTGGCTGCAAAAAGCGGCGGCGCAGGGAAATGTGGAAGCAATCACGTTGCTGGCCAAGATCACCGATACCGCCGCGCCTCCGGCCTGGGCGGAACAGGCCCGGCGGCAACTGACGCGGGCCATTATCAATGCGCATCCCTTTTTGGCGGCGCGCGTCGAGTTGGCGGTATTGTTCGGCCTGAGCCAGGCGGAAGCCCTGCTGATCGATATCAATTACGCCGATCGCGGCCATTGTCTGGTGGTGGATATCCGCGCGCAATATGCGCGCAGCAAACGCCGCTTGATTTCCGTCGCCAGCAGCGAACAGCGTGCTGCGCTGCATCGGATCGGCCGCTTGTTTGAAGATGTCGATTGCAGCGTCGACGGGCTGGAAGGCAATTACCGGCAACGCCTGTATCGCTTGAAGACCGTGCTGCCGCAGGGCGTGCCGGATACGGATACCGAAGATGAAGCCGCACTGGAAAATTAGAAATATACGTATTCGACGTATAAAAAATAAAAGCGCTTAATCGGCGCTTTTAAATTTCTATTTCGCCTTCGAATACGGTCACCGCCGGCCCAGTCATTTTGACTGACTCTCCATTGCCGGCCCAGGCAATCGTCAGCAAGCCGCCGTGGGTTTGCACCGCAACCGGCGAATCCAGCAGGCCTTGCCGAATACCCGCTACAACCGCCGCACAGGCACCGGTGCCGCAAGCCAGCGTTTCGCCGGCGCCTCTTTCGAATACGCGCAGCTTGATGTTATGGCGATCGACGATCTGCATGAACCCGGCATTGACCCGTTTCGGGAAACGCACATGATGTTCGATGGCCGGGCCATCCGCCGCTACCGGGGCCTGCTCGGTATCTTCAACGATCTGCACTGCATGCGGATTGCCCATCGAGACCACCGAGAACCAGATCGTTTTGTCATTGATGTCCAGCGGCCAAAGCGTATCCGCGCCACTGCCTTTGCCGGTCAGCCCGGTGTCGTCGAAGGGTACCAGCGAGGGTTGCAGGACCGGCGCGCCCATATCGACCGTCACGCCGCCATCGGCTTCCAGCGTAGGCTCGATGATGCCGGCCAGGGTTTCAACGCGAATCGCCTTTTTATCGGACAAACCTTTTTCGCTGACGAAGCGTGCAAACGCGCGTGCACCGTTACCGCATTGCTCAACCTCGCCGCCGTCGGCGTTATAAATGCGATAGCGGAAATCGACATCCGCCAGGCGCGTTGCTTCCACCACCAGCATCTGATCGGCGCCGACGCCGAAACGGCGATCCGCAATCAGCTTCCATTGGGCCGGTGTAAAGGCGATGGCCTGGCTGATGGCGTCGATGACGACGAAATCATTGCCGGCGCCATGCATTTTGGTAAATTTGATTTTCATGTGCCGATTATAAAGTCAGTCGTCTGTTTTGCCATTGCCGTATAAATCCGGCATGTCGGGCGGACGTGTTTTGAAGCGCTTGTGCGTCCAAAGGTATTCGGCCGGGGTTTCTCTGATTTGAGCTTCGATGAACGCATTCACGCGACGGGTCGCCTCGATGACGTCGGGACCGGGAAAATCGTCCCATGCCGGGTAAAAGGTGACGTGCCAGCCCTGATAATTCGGCAGATAGCGGGCGATGACCGGTATCACATTGGCTTTGGCCGCTGCTGCGAGGCGCGCCGTCGCCGTCAGTGTGGCGGCCGGGATGCCGAAGAACGGGACGAACTCCGAATCCTTGAGGCCGAAGTCCATATCGGGCAGCATGAAAAACGGCTTGCCTTCGCGCATCGCGCGAATCATGGGTTTGATGCCCTTGGCGCGTGGCAGCAGCGTGACCGGACGAAAGCGCGAGCGGCCTTTCAGCAATGCATCGTCGACGATCTTGTTTTGCTGCTGCGTATAAATAGTGCAGACCGACAGTTCCGAATTCAACACCAGCGCGATACCGGGGATTTCCAGGCAGACGAAATGCGGGCACAGCATGATGCTCGGGCCGGAACGCAGCAGGTCGAGCGGCAAGTCGCCATCGATTTTGATCAATCTTTTCAGGCGTGCTTCCGAGGCCCACCACAAGACGCCGCGTTCCAGTGCGCTACGCGCGTAAGCCTGAAAATGCCGGCGGGCGATTCCGACTCTGGCCGCTTCGTCGAGTTCAGGAAAGCACAGCCGCAGATTAATCAGGCAAATGCGGCGGCGCGGCTTCATGATGATATACAGCAGCGAGCCCAGCACTTCGCCCATGCGCCCCAATACCGATAGCGGCAGCCAATGCAGCAGCCAGATGATTGCCATCAACGCCCTCATGCGCGGTCTCCGTTACCGGTTTCTGCCGCGGAGGCCGGCGCGGCTGCCACGCCCCGTGGCGTCTTGTAGCGGTTATAGCTCCAGATGTATTGGCTCGGGCAGCGGGCGATCAGTTTTTCCATTGCCAGATTAATGGCGCGCGCCTGCTGCTGCGGCGTGCCGTCCAGCGATTCTTCGAATGCCACGAAGCGAATCACGTAACCGCGGCCCCAGGATAATCGTTCGGCGTACGACAGAATCACCGGCGCCTTGCTCATGGTGTGGAGCTTGGCCGAAAGGGTCATGGTGTAGGCCGGTTTGCCGAAAAAATCGGCCCAGACGCCTTCGCCGTGCTGCGGCACCTGATCCGGCAGCAAGCCGATGGCCTGGCCGTTCTTGAGCGCCTTCAATAAAGTGCGCACCCCGCTCAGATTGGCCGGCGCCAGCAATAAGTTATGCCGCGCGCGCGCCCCTTCGATCAACGGTTTCAGTGCGCTTTTGCGCGGCGGCCGGTATAAGGCCGTCAAAGAAGTGCGTGCCGCAATCGCCTGCGCAATGATCTCGAAACAGCCCAGATGCGGCGTCAGGAAAATAACCCCGCGACCGGCGTCCAGCGCTTCTTGTGCCAATGCCCAATTTTCAATGCGCGCGGTGCGCAGCACCCGTTTCGGGGACGCGCACCAGACGAACGGCAGTTCGAACATGCTTTTGCCGGAAGCGCCGATGGCGGCCGATAAGTGTCGGGAATAGCCGGCCCTGCGGATATTGTCCTGCAGGCGTTTTCGATAGGCCGGCGAAGCCAGATAGACCAGGCGGCCGGCGGCGGTTCCGAGCAAATGCAGAATGGGTAAAGGCAAATACGAAAGCAGACGGAAAAGGGGGACTAGCATGAGCAATTGCGGGCGTGATGGAAAAGGGCGTAAAATACCACGCGCAGCAACCGTTAAGTTAATAGACAACTTGCGAGACGGTATACAAATTTCGCTAAAGCGTCGCAGGCACAAGTGATTGGCCGCGACTTTGGTCATTTACCTTGGAGCCTCACATGTCAAATGAATACCTCTTTACCTCGGAATCCGTTTCCGAAGGTCATCCCGATAAAGTAGCCGATCAGATTTCCGATGCGATCCTCGATGCGATCTTCACGCAGGATCCCTACGCGCGCGTTGCCGCGGAGACACTTTGCAATACCGGCCTGGTTGTTCTGGCGGGTGAAATCACTACGAACGCCAATGTCGATTACATCGATGTAGCGCGTCAAACCATCAAGCGCATCGGTTACGACAATGCCGATTTCGGCATCGACTACAAAAGCTGCGCAGTGCTGGTTGCCTACGACAAGCAATCCCCGGATATCGCGCAAGGCGTCAACGAAGGCCAGGGCCTGGATCTCGATCAGGGCGCGGGCGACCAGGGCCTGATGTTCGGCTACGCTTGCGATGAAACCGCGGAACTGATGCCGGCTGCGATCCATTACGCGCACCGTATCGTCGAGCGCCAATCCCAATTGCGCAAAGACGGCCGCCTGCCTTGGCTGCGTCCGGATGCCAAATCCCAGGTGACATTGAAGTACGTCGATGGCCGCCCGGTAGCGATCGATACCATTGTGTTGTCGACGCAACACGCGCCGGAAATGACGCACAAGGCGATTGAAGAGGCTGCCATCGAAGAGATCATCCGTCCGGTGGTGCCGGCCGAGTGGCTCAAAAATACCCGTTTCCTGATCAATCCGACCGGTCGTTTCGTTATCGGCGGTCCGCAAGGCGATTGCGGCCTGACCGGCCGCAAGATTATTGTCGACACCTACGGCGGCGCAGCACAGCATGGCGGCGGTGCGTTTTCCGGCAAGGATCCATCCAAGGTCGATCGTTCGGCAGCCTACGCCGGCCGTTACGTCGCAAAAAACATCGTTGCAGCAGGTTTGGCGACGCGTTGCCAAATCCAGATTTCGTACGCCATCGGTGTTGCAAAACCGACATCGATCATGGTGGAGACGTTCGGCACCGGTAAAGTCGACAACAAAGTACTGGCGCATCTGGTCGCCGACCATTTCGATCTGCGTCCAAAGGGCATTGTGAAAATGCTCGATCTGTTGCGTCCGATTTATCAAAAAACGGCCGCTTACGGGCATTTCGGCCGCGAAGAGCCGGAATTCACTTGGGAACGCACCGATAAAGCAGCCGCTTTGAAAGCTGCTGCCGGTATTTAAAACAATTGTTGTCTTGAAGTCGTCCTGAAACAAAACAGATCGAACGCCATGCGCGTTCGATCTGTTTTAGCTTACAATGCACATCCGTATCAAGGAGCGTTGCGACGAGGTTGTGCTGAAACCAACCTTTGCCAGGCTTGATACCGTCACCATGCAACCGCGCTCACGTTACTTTTTTTCTATCAACGAAAGGAGGGCGTGATGAACGCCGTTGTTACCAATTCCGCAGTCCAGGACTATGCCGTCGCCGATCTCACTTTGGCCGACTGGGGTCGCAAAGAAATCAAAATCGCGGAAACCGAAATGCCGGGCCTGATGGCCATCCGTGAAGAATTCGCGGCCGCACAACCATTGAAGGGCGCTCGCATCACCGGCTCCATCCACATGACGATCCAGACTGCGGTCCTGATCGAAACGCTGGAAGCGCTGGGCGCCAAAGTACGTTGGGCATCCTGCAATATCTACTCGACGCAAGATCACGCCGCCGCCGCGATTGCCGCAGCCGGCACACCGGTGTTTGCATTCAAAGGCGAATCGCTGGACGATTACTGGGAATTCACCCATCGCATTTTCGAATGGCCGGGCGACAGCAATACCCAACAAGCCAATATGATTCTGGACGATGGCGGCGATGCGACGCTGCTGCTGCATCTGGGCACACGCGCCGAAAAAGACGCATCCGTACTCGAAAAGCCGACTTCCGAAGAAGAAATCTGCCTGTTCAATTCGATCAAAAAACGTCTGGCAAGCAGCCCCGGCTGGTATTCATCGCGCCTGAAGCAAGTGCGCGGCGTAACCGAAGAAACCACCACCGGCGTGCATCGTTTGTATCAAATGTTCAAGGACGGCAAACTGGCGTTCCCTGCCATCAACGTCAACGATTCCGTGACCAAATCGAAGTTCGATAATTTGTACGGTTGCCGCGAATCATTGGTTGACGGCATCAAGCGCGCCACCGATGTCATGATCGCCGGCAAGGTCGCAGTGATTGCCGGTTACGGCGATGTGGGCAAGGGTTCGGCACAGGCAATGCGCGCCTTGTCGGCGCAAGTCTGGGTGACCGAAATCGATCCGATCTGCGCGTTGCAGGCGGCGATGGAAGGCTATCGCGTCGTGACCATGGAATACGCGGCCGAACATGGCGATATTTTCGTCACTTGCACCGGCAACTACCATGTGATTACGCATGCCCACATGAGCCGCATGAAAGATCAGGCCATCGTCTGCAATATCGGCCATTTCGATAATGAAATCGAAGTGGCTGCATTGAAGCAGTACAAATGGGAAAACATCAAACCGCAAGTCGATCACGTCATTTTCCCTGACGGCAAACGCATCATCCTGCTGGCTGAAGGGCGTCTGGTCAATCTCGGTTGCGGCACCGGCCATCCATCGTATGTGATGAGTTCTTCGTTCGCCAATCAAACGATTGCGCAGATCGAATTGTTCACCAAGACGGCTGAATATCCGGTTGGCGTATATACCTTGCCCAAGCATCTCGATGAAAAAGTGGCGCGCCTGCAATTGACCAAATTGAATGCGCAACTCACGGAACTGACTGCCGAACAGGCCGGTTATATCGGTGTATCGAAGAGCGGTCCTTACAAGCCGGATCATTACCGTTATTAATTGATGCTGCGGCGCATGCAATGCTTGCATGCGCCGCTCAAGGAGAATCCCATGATGTTATTGCTGACCTGGCTGATTAATGCCGTTGCTTTACTCGCCGTGCCTTATCTGATGCACTCGGTGCAGGTCGACAGCTTCGGCGCTGCTCTGATTGCCGCGCTGATTCTTGGACTGGTCAATACCCTGGTGCGTCCGGTGCTGGTGGTGCTGACGTTGCCGGTGACGCTGTTGTCATTGGGATTGTTCATTTTCATCATCAACGGTCTGATGTTCTGGGTGGTTGCGCAATTGGTCGGCGGTTTTCATGTCGCGGGATTCTGGTCCGCCGTGGGCGGCGCCTTGTTGTACAGTATTGTTTCCTGGGCGCTGTCGACTTTATTGTTGAGAAACAAGTAAGCGAATCGGGCAAGCGGATCCAGTAAGCGAATCAAGCAAACGAATCAAAGTAAAAATGCGTCCACATAATTTCAGCATAGAATTTTTTCCGCCGAAGACCGCCGAAGGCACGGAAAAATTGCGCCTCGCACGCGCCAAACTGGGTGAATTGCAGCCCAAGTATTTTTCGGTGACGTTCGGCGCCGGCGGCTCGACCCAGCAGGGAACGCGCGACACGGTCCTGGACATCATGCGCGAAGGCTACGATGCCGCGCCGCATCTGTCGTGCCTGGGCAGTTCGCGCGAAACATTGCGCGCCATGCTGGCCGATTACAAAGCGCAAGGCATCAAACGCCTGGTGGCGCTGCGCGGCGATCTGCCCAGCGGTTACGGTGCTATCGATTTGGCGTCCGGGGAGTTCCGTTATGCCAATGAGTTGGTGGAATTCATCCGCGCCGAAACCGGCGACTGGTTTCATATCGAAGTGGCGGCTTATCCCGAAATGCATCCGCAAGCCAAATCGCCGCAGGACGATCTGCAGCATTTTGCGAGCAAGGTACTGGCCGGCGCAGACGGCGCGATCACGCAATATTTCTTCAATGCCGACGCCTATTTCCGCTTTGTCGAAGATGCCCAGAAATTGGGTGTGATGGTGCCGGTGGTTGCGGGCATCATGCCGATTACCAATTACACGCAGTTGATGCGTTTTTCCGACATGTGCGGCACTGAGATTCCACGCTGGATACGCCTGAAGCTGGCCAGTTTCGGCGACGATGCCGAATCGATCCGCGCCTTCGGTCTCGATGTGGTGACGGATTTGTGCGAACGCCTGATGGCCGGCGGTGCGCCTGGGCTACATTTCTATTCGTTGAATCAGCCCGGCCCGACCATCGCGATCTGGAAACAGATCACCGGTTGATGGAGCGTTGATTTTCTCTCAGATACCGATCAGCCGGCTTTCGGTAAGCACCGCATCCAGCGCAATATCGTGCGCCTCGCCGTCGAACTGCGCGGCGCCGCACTCATAGGCAATGCCCAAGGTTATCGGGCGCGGTGTCTGCGCCAATGTTCTGTCGTAAAAGCCGCCGCCGTAACCGAGCCGTATGCGGCTGGCATTGAATCCGACGCAGGGGATCAATAAGGCTGCCGGCAAGATGACGTTTCCTTGCGCCGGCACGGCGACGCCGAAACGATCTTCATTCAAGGTATCCCCCTGGCGCCATGCCAGAAAACGCAAAGGTTGCCGGTCGTCGTCAACCGTCGGCAGCGCCAGCTCCACGCCGCGGGCCAGCAACATCGCATACAAGGGGCGTAAATCCGGTTCACTGCGAATCGGCCAGTACACCCCAAGCGATGGCGGCCGATGCGTTTCCCACCACCGCATCACGCCATCTTCGATGGCTGCGGTTGCAGCCATGCGTTTGGCCGGCGCAAGGCCGCGCCGCGCGCTCAACAACACTGCGCGCAAGCGCACTTTATCCTTCTTCTTTTCCTCGTCTGTTTCACTTTGGTGCGCCTGCATCGCGTGCTATCCTTGCCTGATCTTTGTGGTTTGACCGCTGTATGCCGTGCTTATGCCTGCTTTTTGCATGCGCTTTGCATACTTGTTGCGCATTCATTGCGATCGCCATTGCTTCTATTCAAGGGTTGTAGACATGTTGCTTAAAAAAATTCTCCTGGCCGCCGTGTGTTTGACTGGTGCAACACTTTGCTTTACGGCCGGCGCGGGATCGCAGAGCCGTATCGCTGTGATGGGCACGCCGGACGATCTTTTTTTGGCCTTGCGCGACGCCTCCCGCAACAACGATCTCGATACCGTCAACATCCTGGCGCCGCAACTCGCCGATTATGCCATTCCTTCTTATGTCGATTACTACAAACTGAAGCCGCGCCTGCGCGATTTGCAGGCGCCGCAGTCTGAAATCCGGGATTTCCTGAGCCGTTACGACGGCAGCGCCATCGCCGATCGTTTGCGCAACGACTGGCTGCTGGAATTGGGCAAGGCCGGCGACTGGGCCACGTTCGACGAACAATATCCGCTATTTGCGTTGGACGACGACACGCAACTGAAATGTTACGCGCTGACCTCCCGCGCACTGAAAAATCAGAAAGTCGCGCCTGAAGCGCGCGCGTTATTGATTTCGCCGAAAGATTACGGCAACGGTTGCACCGGACTGATCGGCACGCTGGCGCAGAACGGCCAGTTCGGCGCCGACGACCTATGGGCGCAAATCCGCCTTGCGGTCGAAGCCGGGCAGCCGGCCATTGCGCGTCGCGTTGCGGTATTTACGGACGATGCCGATGGCGGCGGCAATCTGCAGCAGGCAATCGATAAGCCGGCGCAAATGGTGGCGCGCGGCCCGGGGCGTGGCCGTTCCTCTCATGAGCTGTACATCATCGCTTTGGGGCGTGTTGCTAAAAGCAATCCGTCGCAGGCGGCGGCATTCCTGGCATCCGGCGGCGATCGCTTGTACAAACAGGAGCTGGCGCTGGCCTGGGCCCAGATTGCATTACAGGCAGCGACCAAGCTGGCGCCGGAGGCGATGGATTACTGGCGCAAAACAAAAGGCGCGCCGCTGTCCAGCGATGGTTATCAGTGGAAAGTACGCAGTGCATTGCGCGCCGGCGATTGGGATGTGGTGCGGACCACCATCGAGGCCATGCCTGCCGAGTTGCGCGCCGATCCGGCTTGGGTTTATTGGTTGGGCCGGGCTTTAAAAGCCGACAACAAAAATGAAGCGGCCAGGAAGGAATTCTCGTCGATTGCCGATCAGGCCAATTTCTACGGTCAATTGGCGCAGGAAGAATTGGGCCGGCAAATTGTGGTGCCGCCCAGCCCGGCGCCGCTGGTTCCTGCCGATGTGGCTGTCATGGAACACAATGACGGATTCCGCCGTGCGCTCAAATTTTACGATCTGAACTTGCGGTTCGAAGGATCGCGCGAATGGAATTGGGAATTGCGGAAAATGAATGATCGGCAGTTACTGGCGGCAGCCGAGTTCGCGCGTCAGAACGACTTGCTCGACCGCATGGTCAATACCTCGGACCGAACCAAAAATGAAATCGATTTCACGCAGCGCTTCCCGGCGCCGCATCTGGATCAGATGACGCAAAAAGTACGTCCGCTGGGCTTGGATATGGCTTGGGTTTATGGTTTGATCCGGCAGGAATCGCGGTTTATCAAATCCGCCAAATCGCAGGTCGGCGCGTCCGGTCTGATGCAGATCATGCCGGCGACTGCAAAATGGGTGGCCCGGAAAATCGGCCTGACCGGCTTCAGCGCCGATCAAGTTAATGATGTCGACACCAATTTGATGCTCGGCACCAACTATTTGAATATGGTGCTGGGCGATCTGGACGGTTCGCAGGCAATGGCGTCGGCGGCCTACAATGCCGGCCCCGGCCGGCCGCGCAATTGGCGTTCGACGTTGACGCAACCGGTGGAGGGCGCTATTTTTGCCGAATCGATCCCGTTTAACGAAACCCGGAATTACGTCAAGAATGTGCTGTCCAACGCGACTTATTATGCGGCGCTGTTCGAGAACAAGCCGCAATCGCTGAAGGCGCGGCTGGGCACGATTTCTCCCAAGAATTTCGTTGCCAGCGATCTGCCCTGATGCCGGCAACATTGGTAACACGCGTAACGCGCATGCAATGGCGGTGACCGGTTTGAATTTTCATCGGCTTTCGTCATTTTTCCATAGCGCATTGGCACGCATTTGCAACTCCTTTTGATCCGGAAGCCGACACCATGCAAAGTACCGAACTAGATCCTGCCCTCGCTGCTTCCCTGCATGCTGCCGGTAAAACCAATTTGACACTGGTGATCGGCGACAAGAATTATTCCTCCTGGTCCATGCGGCCCTGGCTGGCATTGGCGGCATTCAATATTCCGTTCAATGAAGTCATCATCAAGCTGGGGCAACCGGATACCACGATGCGCATAGCGCAATATTCCGCCGCCGGCAAGCTACCGGTATTGCTGGGAGACGAGATTTCGGTATGGGATTCGCTGGCGATTTGCGAATTTGCCGCAGAACAATTTCCCGACTGCGATTTATGGCCGCGGGATGCCACCGCGCGCGCGGTGGCGCGCAGCATCTGCGCTGAAATGCATGCCGGTTTCATGGGTTTGCGCAAGGCGATGCCGATGGATATTGCCGGGCGCTATCCGGGCCAGGGCCGTACGGCGGATGCGCAGGCCGACATCGGCCGCATCTGTGAAATATGGGAGAACTGCCTGGCCGAGTTCGGCCATCATCGTTATCTGTTCGGCGATTTCTCGATTGCGGATGCGTTCTTTGCCCCGATCGTGATGCGTTTCCGCAGCTATAGCGTTTCTTTGGCGCCGGCATTGCGGGCATACGTCGAGCGTGTGTGCGCGCATCCGGCCGTGGTGCGTTGGGTCGCCGACGCCGAAGGCGAGGCCGCGCAACGCGCAGCCCAGGCCTGATCCGCGACTGAATCCGGCGGAATGATGAAGATCTACACTGTCGGCGGCGCTGTGCGCGATAGCCTGCTGGGATTGGCGGTGAAGGATAGGGATCATGTCGTGGTCGGCGCTACGCCCGAACAGATGGCGGCGCTCGGCTTCAAGCCGGTCGGCAAAGACTTCCCGGTTTTTCTGCATCCGGAAACGCATGAAGAATATGCCTTGGCGCGCACCGAGCGTAAAACGGCCCCCGGTTACCAGGGCTTCGCATTTCACGCCGATGCCGACGTCACGCTGGAACAGGATTTGGCGCGGCGCGATCTGACAATTAATGCGATAGCACGCGCCGCCGATGGCAGCCTGACCGATCCCTTTGGCGGCAGGGCCGATCTTCGGGCACGGGTTTTTCGGCATGTTTCCGATGCTTTTACCGAAGACCCGGTGCGTATCCTGCGCATAGCGCGTTTTGCCGCCCGCTTTACGGAATTCAGCGTTGCCCCGCAGACCGAAGCGTTGATGCGGTCGATGGTGGATGCCGGTGAAGTCGACGCACTGGTGCCGGAACGGGTCTGGCAAGAACTGGCGCGCGGGCTGATGGAGCAGCAACCATCGCGCATGTTTCTAGTGTTGCACGACTGCGGCGCGCTGGCCCGCATTCTGCCGGAATTCGATGCAATTTGGGCGCAGGTCCGGGCGCAGCCGGAGGAGGCCGGGGCCGGCTCTCTTGCCGAGATGGTCGATGCGGCTGCGCGCGCGGAATATTCACTGGCGATCCGTTTCGCAACCCTGAGTTTGGGTGAGCGCGGCGGCGTCGCATTGGCCGAAGCCTTGTGTACGCGTTTGCGCGTGCCGAATGAATGCCGCGATCTGGCGCTGATGAGCGCGCGCGAGCAAGCTGCCGTCGTTGATGCGCTGGGCCTATCGGCCGATGCGATCGTTGCACTGCTGATGCGTTGCGATGCATTCCGCAAGCCGCAACGTTTCAGCGACATGTTGAATGCACAACAATGCGCACAGGCGGCATCCAAGCCCGGCGCGTCGGACCGGGCGCTCTCCGCTTGGGCGCCGCCGGCATTGCTGAACGGCGCGCTGCGCGCTGCCCAGACTGTAAAAGCAGGCGAACTGGCCGCGCTTTACACACAAGCGCCTGAACGTATTCCCGAAGCGATTCACGCGGCCAGAGTCGGCGCGGTATTACAATTCCGGGACGCATTCGCAACTGTTTGATCTGCTTTCCTTGCTGTTTGTTGCAATCAGTCATCGGAGAAGCCTTCGTGGAAACAGAAGCGCCAGCCGTCCCGCTCATTGAACCTTCGCCGCAACCGCAGCGTCGCGGAAAACCCGCGGTGTTCGTCAAGGAATTGACATCGCGCGCCCGGCGCCGCTTGCTCAAGCATTTCATTGCACTGGCAGCGAGCGACCGCTTGTTGCGCTTCGGCACGATTGCTTCGGACGAGGTGATTACCCGTTATGTCGAAGGCATCGATTTCTCGCGCGATACGGTATTTGGCGTCTACGACCGCAGGCTGCGTTTGCTGGGCGTGGGCCATCTGGCTTTCGCTTTGCGGGAAAATACCGATACCGACAGCGTCACCATTAAGGCGCAGGTAGCCGAATTCGGCGTTTCCGTGGCGGCTTCCGCACGGGGCCTGGGTGTCGGAAGCGCCTTGTTCCGGCGCGCTGCAATCCACTGCCGCAACGCCGATATCGATACCCTCTACATGCATTGCCTGGCATCGAACAAGGTCATGATCCATATCGCCGAAAAGGCCGGGATGCAAATCCATCGCGATTATCGCGAAGCGGACGCTTATCTGAAAATAGCGCCTGCGGATTCCGGTAGTGTGATGCACGAAGCCTGGCAGGAGCAGGCGGCGACGCTGGATTACACCTTCAAGGCAAACGTGCGCATGCTGCGGATCTGGCTGGAAAATATTGTGGCGCGTCTGCAGAACAAGAAAAAATAAAACATAAAAGACATAAAAAAACGGATTCCGCGCCAGGGCGAGGAATCCGTAAGCTAGTGCATATCGTCACTAGAGGGGAGGGAGACAAAACTTCAAACGGGCCAAACCGATTGAAGGAGTCTTATTAAACCCGTTACCGGCGTGCAATCGAAAAGTTTTTACCGGCTGTTACACCTGTTTTACAAGCATCTGATGTTCGTTGCATTTCCGGTCATGTTCGGTCTTGGATTGCATTTGCCGATGCTAAAAAACGGTACTTATGCTAGTGTGGGACAGCGATATAAATGAAACGATACCCCCAAAAGAGGTAGACGTTTTTTAAAGACGTTTAAACCAAAAACACAATTTTTGGCATGGAGACAAAATGAACGCACCCTATAACCCCAGCCACCCCGGCGATGCTATTTCGCTGGACGATAAATTTACCCTCGAGCGCGGTCGCGTTTTCATGACCGGCACCCAAGCCCTGATCCGGGTTGCGATGCTGCAGCGCCAGCGCGACGCAGTAAACGGCTTGAACACCGCCGGCTTCATTACCGGCTATCGTGGCTCCCCGTTGGGCAGCGTCGACCAGACCGCCGTCAAAGCGGAAAAATATCTGGCCGCGCATCACGTCAAATTCCACCCCGGCGTCAATGAAGACCTGGCTGCTACCAGCGTCTGGGGCACCCAGCAAGTCAATCTGTTTCCCGGCGCCCAATACGATGGCGTCTTTTCCCTGTGGTACGGCAAAGGGCCTGGCGTCGACCGCTGCGGCGACGTGTTTAAACATGCCAATATGGCAGGCAGCGCGGCGCATGGCGGCGTGCTGGTGATAGCCGGCGACGATCACGCGGCCAAATCCTCCACCACCGCGCATCAAAGCGAACATATCCTGAAAGCCTGCGGCATCCCGGTGCTGTATCCGTCGTCGGTACAGGAATATCTGGATTACGGCCTGCACGGCTGGGCCATGAGCCGCTATACCGGCTTATGGGTAGCAATGAAATGCGTGACCGATATCGTCGAATCGGGCATGTCGGTGGAAATCGATCCGGACCGCGTGCAAACCGCGTTGCCGCAGGATTTCGATCTGCCGGCCGGCGGGCTGAATATCCGGCTGCCCGATACCGTGCTGAATCAGGAAGTGCGGATGCATCAGTTCAAATGGTATGCGGCGCTGGCTTATGCACGCGTGAACAAGCTCAATCGCATCATCTGGGACAGCCCGCATGCGCGCATCGGCATCATCACCGCCGGCAAATCCTATCTGGATACGCGTCAGGCGCTGGACGATCTGGGCATCGATGAGCAGATCGCGGCAGATATCGGCATACGTTTATACAAAATCGGCATGACCTGGCCGCTGGAAGCAGAAGGCGTACGCGCGTTTGCGCAGGGGCTCGATGAAATTCTGGTGGTCGAAGAAAAGCGTCAGATTCTTGAGTATCAACTCAAGGAAGAATTGTATAACTGGCGCGATGAGGAACAACAGCATCCGCGTCCGCGCGTGGTCGGTAAATTCGACGATACCGGCGAATGGAGCAATCCGCACCGCGAAGGCCACGGACACTGGCTGCTGCCGGCCAGCTACGAACTCAGCCCGGCGCAAATTGCGCGCGCCATCGCCAGCCGCATATCGCGTTATTTTGCCGGTCATCCGGTCGAACAAAGGGTCAAGCAGCGGATCGCTTATCTGGAAGCCAAGGAAGCCGCGCTCAACGCCAACTATGGCCTCAGCACGGCATCGGATCCGGCCCGCGATCGCATTCCGCATTTCTGCTCCGGCTGCCCGCACAACACATCGACCCGCTTGCCGGACGGCAGCCGCGGTCTGGCCGGCATCGGTTGCCATTACATGGTGACGTGGATGGATCGCGAAAGCCTCACCTATACGCATATGGGCGGCGAAGGCGTGACCTGGGTCGGCCAGGCGCCGTTCACCAGCGAGAAACACGTTTTCGCCAATCTGGGCGACGGTACTTACTATCACTCCGGTCTGCTGGCGATTCGCGCCGCGGTAGCGGGCAAGGTCAATATTACTTACAAGATTTTGTACAACGACGCCGTGGCGATGACCGGTGGCCAGCCGGTCGACGGGCCGCTCGATGTCCCGATGATTTCGCGGCAACTTGCCGCCGAGGGCGTGCAGCCGATTATCGTGGTCACCGATGAGCCGGATAAATATCCGGCGGGCACCGATTGGGCTGCCGGCGTCACGATACGGCATCGCAGCGAGCTCGATGCCGTGCAACGTGAATTGCGCGAAGTCAGCGGCGCGTCGGCCATGATTTACGACCAGACCTGCGCTGCCGAAAAGCGGCGCCGCCGCAAACGCAACGAGATGCCGGATCCCGCCAAGCGCGCCGTGATCAATGAAGCGGTATGCGAAGGCTGCGGCGATTGCAGCACCCAATCGAACTGCCTTTCGGTGGAGCCGCTGGAAACCGAATTCGGCCGCAAACGGCAGATCAATCAATCGTCGTGCAACAAAGATTTTTCTTGCGTCACCGGTTTTTGTCCGAGTTTCGTGACCGTCGAGGGCGGCGCGCTGAAAAAGGCCAGACCGGTCCCGATACCGGGAAACGCTACAGAAAATCCGCTGCTGCCGGCAGACGGCTTGCCGGAGCCGGTCCTGCCGGAAACCAGGCAACCGTACGGCATTGTCATCAACGGTATCGGCGGCACCGGCGTGGTGACCATCGGGCAAATCCTGGCGATGGCGGCGCACGTGGAGGGCCGCGCATGTTCGGTGCTGGATATGAGCGGACTGGCGCAAAAAGGCGGCCCGGTCATGTCGCATGTAAAACTCGCCGATGACGCGGCTGCATTGTTTTCGACCCGGGTGGGCACCGGTGCGGCCGATCTGGTGATCGGCTGCGATCTGGCTGTCAGCGCAGGCCGTGAAGTATTGTCGCGCATGGGCGAAGCGCGCACGCGCGCAGTCATTAATTGCGCTGCTGCGCCGACGGCGGCCTTCGTACGCAATCCGGATTGGCAATTCCCGGGCGCAGAGGCGCTGCATGAAATTCAAACCGCGTGCAGCAGCGTTGCTGTGGTCGACGCGGGCGGCATTGCTACAGCGCTGTTGGGCGATGCGATCGCCACCAATATGTTCATGCTCGGCTATGCCTGGCAACAAGGCCTGGTGCCGTTGCCGCAATCGGCAATTTTGCGCGCAATCGAATTGAATGCGCTCTCGGTGAAAACCAACACACAGGCATTTCTGTGGGGGCGCCATGCAGCCGTCGATTTGCCGGAGGTAGTGCGCCTGGCTGTAGGCAACGGCATGTCGGTTCAGGCACATGCGCACGCCGAATCGCAGGTGATGCAATTCAAGCGCACGCCGACGCTCGATGAGGTGATCGAAACGCGCGTCGCCTTGCTGAAGGCGTATCAGAATGCAGCGTACGCAGATCGTTATCGCCATTTCGTGATGCAGGTCGTGAGCGCGGAAGCTGCCATCGCCGAGCATGAAAAGAGCCGGCCGTCGACGGCGCTCTCGATGGCGGTGGCGCGTTATCTGTTCAAATTGATGGCGTACAAGGATGAGTACGAAGTGGCGCGTTTATATGCGGACGCGTCGTTTTCAAAGAAGATCGAAGGCATGTTCGAGGGCGATTACAAACTCAGATTTCATCTGGCGCCGCCTTCGTTTTCAAAACGCGACGCACACGGTCATTTGATCAAGCAATCGTTCGGCGGCTGGATGATGCCGGCCTTCCGTCTGCTGGCGAAATTCCGGTTTTTGCGCGGCAGCATGTTCGATCCGTTTGCTTATACCGTTGAACGCCGTCAGGAGCGCGCTTTGATCGAAGAATATTTCGACACTATCAGCGCGTTGCTGCTGTTGCTGCGAACCGATAACCTTGCCTTGGCGGCCGAGATTGCCCGCATTCCCGAAATGATCCGTGGATACGGGCACATCAAGCAAGCGCATGTGGCCGACGCGGAAATCAAGCGAACCGAACTGTTGAGTGCATTTTATGCGGCCGGCGCACCGGCGCCGCACGGGACGCCTATGGAGAGTGCGGGCAAAGGGGCGGAGCAAGCCGCCTGAGCGTATTTTCGATGGCGCGGAAGAAGTGTAAAGCTGCACGTAAATGAAGTCGAAGCAGGCGGCCGTTTCAATATTGAAACGGCCGTTTTTTTATCCTCGCTCTATAATGCCGCATCTTTTCACGGGATATTTATGCGTCGAATTCCTCTGCCGGCGGCGGCCGCGCTGATGACCAATGCCTTGTTATGGGGTTTGTCCTGGATCGCCTTCAAGTTTTTGCAGGCGCACGGACTTCACCCATTGTGGGCGAATGTCATTATCTTTTCGGTATGCGTACTGTTGCTGATTGCCATGCGCCCCGGTGCGTTGCGGGAAATGTTCGGTCATCGGGAGCTGTTGCTGGTCGGGATTACTGCCGGCGTGACTAACGCCAGTTTCAATGGCGCAGTGGCGTTCGGCGATGTGGTCAGAGTCATCCTGCTGTTTTATCTGATGCCGGTATGGGCGGTGATTCTGGCGCGGCTGGTGCTGCACGAACCGATCACGTTACGCTCGCTGATGCGCATTGCGCTTGGTCTGATCGGCGCGATGATCGTGTTGTATCAGCCGTCCATCGGCCTGCCGCTGCCGCGAAGCCTGCCCGATTGGGTCGCCATATTGGGTGGCATGTCGTTCGCATTTAATAATGTGATGCTGCGGCGCCTCAACGGCGTGTCCGATGCTGCGCGCGGCGTTGCGATGCTGTTCGGCGCGGCATTGATATCGGCGGCCTTGGGCCTGGTGTTCGCCAGTATGGGCGCGATGGCGTGGCCGGCGTTGAGCATGACTTTGCTGCCGACGCTGACATTATGGTCGGGCTTGTTTTTGATTGCGATTGTGTGTCTGCAATACGGCGTGTCGCGTTTGCCAGCCAATATCACCGCTGTGATCATGCTGACCGAAATTCTGGTGGCGACCGTTTCATCCTGGGCATTAGGCGCGGCCGATATCCGTTTGCAAGACCTGATCGGCGGTGTATTGATCATTTCAGCGCCCTGGCTGATCAGGGATAAATCATGAATAAATCATAAGCAGACTGGAAGCGTGGACAGGAAACGCCGGCCTCAGGTTTTGCTTAATTGCGTGTCCGATTCGACGCGATTACGCCCGTTTGCCTTGGCTTGATACAAGGCCTTGTCGGCTTGTGCAATCAACTGATGCATCAATGCCGGTGTCGCGTCGCGCACGCTGGGGGCGATCGACGCAACGCCGATCGAAACCGTGCTGTTGAGCCGTCCGCCCTTGGTTTCCGCGCTGCCTTTGTAACTGATCGGATGGGACGAGATGCCGTTGCGAATGCGCTCTGCAATCTGCAGCGCCGCATCGTGCCCGGTCTGTATCAGCAACACGAGAAATTCCTCGCCGCCGAAACGCGCCAACGCATCGTTGATGCGCAACTGATACTTGATCCGGTTCGCCACCTCGCGCAACACTTCATCGCCGGCCTGATGACCGGCGCTATCGTTGATTTTCTTGAAGAAATCGATATCGATATAAAGACAGGACAATTCGTTCTGGTGGCGTTGCGCCTGATTGATCTCGCCGAGCAGACGCTGTTCGATGTAGCGCCGATTGCTTACGCCGGTCAGGGGATCGGTTAATCCGACCTGCTTGAGCCGTTCGTTGTTGATCACGTTTTCGATACAGATTGCGATGAACGAAGCCAGGCGTTCAATGAAATCGGTCGCCAGGTTGGGCGAGAAACGTGTTGCCGTCGCGCTGCCGAGCGCCAGGAAACCGATCGGCGCGTGATGCCGCAGCAGCGGCAAAATGGCGACGCTGGCAGGGGCCTGCAAGGCGTCGGGGAAAAACCCTGCGTGTTGCTGCGCCTGGTACGGCGACAAGGCGGGTTTGCGCAATGCTGCGTAATCTGCGCCGAATTGCTCGTTGTAATCCAGAAAATGCAGATTCGGCGTCTGCTCCGAATGCATCTTCAGATGCGCCACGATGTGCCGGATATCGTGTTTGGTATCGTTCAGAAACAGATTGACGGCTTGCAGATCGAATGCTTCCGGCATGCCGTTCAAGAGAATGTCCAGCAGATCCGAAAATTCGTCGGCATCGAGCAGGCGCATATCGAATGCCTGATGCCGTTGCATGATCTGCTGATTAATGCGCGCCTGTTCCAGAAACTCATGGAAATCGGTCTGCAACTGCTTGTGATTTTCCAACAGTTGTTGATAGTCCATTGATGACGGCATACAGAAGTTGATAATAAAAACGGAGACAACATCGCGCTACAACTTGCTACCGAATAGATTCAACAATAATCAATATCCAGCCATAACCACACCAACTCAAGCCGGCCCCGCCAAACGGTGTATCGATCGGCCAGGCCGGCGCTTTACGTCAACCCGTTCGTAAAAAACCGTTCCTGCATCTGTTCCAGTCCCAGCGTCTGCAATACTTCGGCCAGCCGTTCGCGCGGGCGTTTGGTCGGCAGGTTTTTTTGACGGGCAATGATCAGTTCGTTTTTCATCGAGTGTTCCCAGCCCACCAGTTCGGTCACGCTTACTTGGTAACCGTGCGCTTCCAGTTGCAGGCAGCGCAGCACGTTGGTGACCTGGCTGCCGAATTCGCGCGTATGCAGCGGATGGCGCCAGATTTCAGTCAATGCCGTTTTGGCCAGCGTTGCGCCCTTGTTGCGATTCAACACCGACGCAACCTCCGCCTGGCAGCACGGCACCAGCACGATGAAGCTGGCTTTCTTTTTCAATGCAAAGTGGATTGCGTCATCGGTTGCCGTATCGCAGGCATGCAGTGCGGTGACGATATCGATCTGCTCCGGCAATTGATCCGATGCGATCGACGCCGCCACCGACAAATTGACGAAGGACATGCCCGGAAACGCCAGGCGCTCGGCCAGCTCTTGCGATTTGCGGACCAGCTCGTCGCGCGTCTCGATGCCGTAGATATGCGAGGCTCCGCCCAATTCCTTGAAAAACAGATCGTACAAAATGAAGCCGAGATAAGACTTGCCGGCGCCGTGATCGACCAGCCGGATTGCGTCCTGCTTTTGTTGTAATTCCTTGAGCAGCGGTTCGATGAATTGAAACAGATGGTAGACCTGTTTCAGTTTGCGCCGGCTGTCCTGATTCATCTTGCCGTCGCGCGTCAGGATATGCAATTCCTTGAGCAGCTCGATGGATTGGCCGGGACGGATTTCGTTGGCGTCCTGCTTCGGCGCAGCGGCAGCAGCGCCAGGCCTCGATGCCGCCGCAGCGGATTTTTTGCCGCTCATGCCGCTGACGCCGGCTTAAACATTAAACAGGAAGTTCAGCACGTCGCCATCCTTGACGATGTATTCCTTGCCTTCGGCGCGCATCTTGCCTGCTTCCTTGGCGCCGTTTTCGCCTTTGAAATTGATGAAATCTTCATAGGCGATGGTTTGGGCGCGAATGAAGCCACGTTCGAAATCGGTATGAATTTCACCGGCGGCCTGCGGCGCCGTGGCGCCGACCGGAATGGTCCAGGCGCGTACTTCCTTGACGCCGGCGGTGAAGTAAGTTTGAAGGCCCAGCAATGAAAAACCGGCGCGGATCAGGCGATCCAGTCCTGGTTCTTCCAGCCCCATATCGGCCAGGAAAGCGCCCTTGTCGGCATCGTCCAGATCGGCGATTTCCGCTTCGAGCGCGGCGCAAATTGCCACTACCGGCGCGTTTTGCGCTTTGGCATAGGTGGTCAATTGATCCAGCAGCGGGTTATTGGTAAAACCATTGTCGGCCACGTTGCCGACGAACATCGCCGGCTTTGCGGTAATCAGGCACAAGGGCTTGATCAGTGCCAGCTCTTCGGCATCCAGACCGGCCGAACGCACCGGCTTGGCTTCGTTGAGATGCGGTGTAATGCGCTCCAGCACCGCCAGCAACTTGATCGCGTCCTTATCGCCGGCGCGGGCTTTCTTGTTTTCGCGGTGGATGGCTTTTTCGACCGCTGACAAATCTGCCAGCGCCAGCTCGGTTTGAATCACTTCGATGTCATCCAGCGGGTTGACCCGGCCGGCGACGTGAATCACGTTGTCGTCTTCGAAGCAGCGCACCACATTGACGATCGCGTCGGTTTCCCGGATGTGCGCCAGAAACTGGTTGCCCAGGCCTTCGCCTTTGGATGCGCCGGCGACCAGCCCGGCGATATCGACGAATTCGACCGCGGCCGGCAGAATGCGCTCCGGTTTGACGATGGAGGCCAGCGCCTGCAGACGCGGATCGGGCACTTCAACGATGCCGACGTTCGGTTCGATGGTGCAAAAAGGGTAGTTCTCGGCGGCAATGCCCGCTTTGGTCAGGGCATTGAAAAGTGTCGATTTTCCGACGTTGGGGAGGCCGACGATGCCGCATTTGAGGCTCATGGTGCAAATCTTTCGCAATCAAAACCGCGATTGTATCAATTCCCCCTTCGATACGCTCCTTTAGATCAGGCTTTGGCTCACCTTTAAAGCGAGCTGAAATCACGCCGGCCATATAGTCATTATGTGCTCCTGGCAATTTGTCAAAGAATTATTGTTGCGTCGCATCGGCAGGACAAATGCGTGCATCCAAGCGAAGTTGTAACTTTTTGCCTTACAATTACGCTTTTTGCGACTCGGTATAACCTTTTGCCTAATATTGTCGATATCAAAGAACTGCATTTTGGCTACGGGGACCGTCCGATCCTGACGGGCCTGGAAATGACGTTTCCGCGTGGAAAAGTAATCGCGGTCATGGGTGGTTCGGGTTCCGGTAAGACGACTATTTTGCGTTTGATCGGCGGTCAGTTGCGCCCATCGCAAGGCGAAGTCCAGGTTAACGGCCAGGTGGTGCACGCGCTGGATGCTGTCGGGTTGTACGAGTTGCGCCGCAGCATGGGCATGCTGTTCCAGAACGGCGCTTTGTTTACCGACATGAGCGTGTTCGACAATGTGGCGTTTCCCTTGCGCGAAAATACGAATTTATCCGAACAATTGATTCGCGATCTGGTCTTGCTTAAATTGAATGCAGTCGGTCTGCGTAATGCGGCGGCACTAAAGCCGGCCGAGATCTCCGGCGGCATGGCGCGCCGGGTGGCGCTGGCCAGAGCGATAGCGCTGGATCCCGAGCTGATTTTGTACGACGAGCCCTTTGCCGGACTGGACCCGATTTCGATGGGCGTTACCGCCAATCTGATTCGCACGCTCAACGATGCCCTCGGGTCGACCTCGGTGCTGGTGTCGCACGATGTGGATGAATCGTTTGCGATTGCCGATTACGTATATTTCCTGTCGCAGGGCAAGGTGGTGGCGCAAGGCACGCCGGATCAGATGCGTGCTTCGACCGATCCTTACGTGAAGCAATTCGTGCACGCCGAAACCGACGGTCCGGTGCCGTTTCACTATCCGGGCAAGGCGCTGGCCGACGATTTCGGATTGCGGGGGCCGCAATGATTTTGCGCTGGTTGGCGGCTTTGGGCGAAGAAGTGCGGTGTACGCTGGGCGGCATCGGGTATGCGTTCCGCATGTTCTGGGCGGTTCTGCGCGGGTCCGGCGGTTTGTTGCGCCGGCCGCGGCTGGTGACCGATCAGATTCATTTCATCGGCAATTATTCCTTGATCATTATTGCCGTGTCCGGCTTGTTCGTCGGTTTTGTGTTGGGTCTGCAAGGCTATTACACACTCAATAAATACGGCTCGGAGCAAGCTTTGGGTTTGCTGGTCGCCTTATCGCTGGTGCGTGAATTGGGACCTGTGGTGACGGCTTTGCTGTTTGCCGGGCGCGCAGGGACTTCCTTGACTGCCGAGATCGGTCTGATGAAGGCCGGCGAGCAGTTGACGGCAATGGAAATGATGGGCGTGGATCCGATAAAGCGCGTGATCGCGCCCCGTTTTTGGGCGGGCGTGGTTGCGATGCCGGTGCTGGCAGCTATTTTCAGCGCGGTCGGCGTCATCGGCGGTTATGTTGTCGGCGTGCGGATGATCGGCGTCGACGAGGGCGGTTTCTGGTCGCAGATGCAGTCCGGCGTGGATGTCTGGAACGATGTCGGCAGCGGCGTGTTGAAGAGTTTCGTGTTCGGGATTGCTGTCACGTTTATTGCTTTGTGGCAGGGATATCAAGCGCAGCCGACGCCCGAAGGCGTAGCGCGCGCGACCACCAGGACGGTAGTGCATGCATCGTTAATGATATTGGCGCTGGATTTCCTGATGACGGCATTGATGTTCAGTTAGGCAGGGCGGTGTCGGTGTGGCTGCGCTGTAACGGTTGGCGCGGTTTAGTTTGATTCGGCAATTAATTTGAAGGCAAGCAAGCTAAAGCAGTGCATGCTCTAGTTGGCTGATAAGGGTAAAAGCATATGCAACGCAAAACACTGGATATCTGGGTTGGCCTGTTCGTGCTGCTGGGCGCTGCCGCGGTGGTTTTCCTGGCGCTGAAAGCCGGTAATCTGAGCGCGTCTTCATTCGGCCAGCAAAGCTATACCGTCTATGGCCGTTTCGATAACATCGGCGGTCTCAAGCCGCGCGCAGCCGTCAAGAGTGCCGGCGTGGTGGTCGGACGGATTGAGTCGATTAGCTTCGATGACAAGCAATTCAAGGCATTGGTAACGCTGAATCTGGATGCGCGCTATCACTTCCCGAAAGACAGCTCGATCAAAATCCTGACTTCAGGTTTGCTCGGCGAACAATATCTCGGCATAGAACCGGGTGGAGACATCAACAATCTGGCGCAAGGCGATACCATCCGATTTACGCAATCCGCGATCGTTCTGGAAAATCTGATAAGCCAGTTCTTATTTAGCAAGGCAACCGAAGGGAAGGACAGCGCAAAATGAATAACAAGGCACGTTTCAAAGTGCAGCTGGCAATGCTGATGACAGTCGCAGGTCTGGCTGGATGCGCCAGCACCAATAATCCGAAAGATCCTCTGGAAGGCTTCAATCGGGCCATGTTTTCTTTCAACGATACCGTCGACCGCGCTGCGGTCAAGCCGGTAGCGCAAGCCTATGAAAAGGTGTTGCCGTCGTTCGTGCAGACCGGCATCGGTAATTTCTTCGGCAACATCGGCGATCTGTGGACTGCCGTCAATCAATTGCTGCAAGGCCGCGGCGCCGACGGCGCATCCGATATCACGCGCGTTGCCATCAATTCCACGTTCGGCCTGTTTGGCTTGCTCGATATCGGTACCGAAATACACCTGAACAAGCACAAGGCCGATTTCGGCCAGACGTTGGGCGTTTGGGGCGTCGGCTCCGGTCCTTATGTCGTGCTGCCGGTATTCGGCCCTTCGAATGTGCGCGATACCGTTGCCTTGCCGGTCGATTCTTACGGCGACGTCTGGCGCTACAAGACCCCGGTCTACCTGCGTAACATCGGTTATGGCGTGCGCCTGATCGATCGCCGTGCGCAATTGTTGAATGCCGGCAATTTGCTGGATGATGCCGCACTGGATAAATACCAGTTCGTGCGGGATGCTTACGTACAGCGCCGCGAATCGCAAGTCGAGAACGCCAAGCAATAATTGCATTGCGGCATGTGTAATATCTGCATAGGCTGTAATTCAGCTGTATTCAGCTGTGTTACAGCTGTTTTCAAAGCCGCAGGTATTGCATAACGGCAAAGCGTGCATATATTGGAGCTGGACTCATCCGGTAACGACGCGTTGCAAAGGTGTATGCGCCCATCATCGCGAGTCACCAGTCACCTTAAGGACTAAATTACTATGAAAATGTTTGCAAAATTACTTTTTGCCGCTGTTGCGATGATTGGTTTCGCCGGCGCGGCGTCTGCTCAGGAAGCACCCGATGTACTGGTAAAACGCATCAGCAACGAAGTACTCGATACAGCTAAATCGGATAAGGACATCCAGGGCGGCAGTCTGAAGCGCATTACCCAGTTGGTCGAAGAAAAAATCATCCCTTACGTCGATTTCGAACGCATGACCGCGCTCGCAACCGGCCGTCACTGGCGTGAAGCGACAGATGCGCAAAAGCAGCAATTGCAAACCGAATTCCGCAGCCTGTTGATTTCGACCTACGCCGGCGCCTTGTCGCAAGTGCGCGATCAGAAAATTGAATTCAGCCCATTGCGCGCCGGTCCGACCGACACCGATGTCGAAGTACGTTCGCAAGTGATCCAGCCGCGCGGCGACACGATTCAAATCAGCTATCGCATGGAAAAATTAGCTGGCGGCTGGAAAATCTATGACGTCAACGTGCTCGGCGCCTGGTTGATCGAAGCCTACAAGGGCACGTTCTCCAGCGAAATCGACAAGGGCGGCATCGATGGCCTGGTCAAAACGCTGCAAGCCAAAAACCAGCAATTGGCTGCGCGCTACAAGAAATAATCCATGTTCAAACCTGTCGCCAAATTAACGATGGATAACGCCAGTCAAACACTGGAGGCGGGTTTGCAGGCGATCGCAGCGGGCGAGTCGGATTTCGATTTGTCCGATTTGCGCAATGTCGATTCGAGCGCGGTCGCCACCTTGCTGGAATGGCAGCGTCAGGCCCAGCAATTGGGCAAGACACTGCATTTCGGCGGTTTATCGCCCAATCTGCAAAGTCTGATCGTCTTGTACGGTGCTGCCGAGCTGTTGCCGGCAGTGACCATTCATTCCGCCGTTACGCCGTCCACCACGCATTTTCGACATCACTGACCCGGTTTCTTCCGGGGCGCTTGCTTTTGCCCATCGTTTTTACCTTTGGCATGAAGCATTGACATCGTTCCTGCATCCGCAACTCAATTCCCCCAATTCCCCTATAATCACTGGTTTTTGCCCTGCCGGTCCGCTTGGACGGTTCCATTTTATAAAGCGCGCTCGTTCCGATGTCTGCCATCCAGATAAATAATGTCAAAAAGCGATATCAATCGCTGCAAGCCTTGAAGGGTATATCGCTGTCGATCGAAGAAGGCGAATTTTTCGGTTTGCTGGGTCCGAACGGCGCCGGTAAAACGACGCTGATCTCGATTGTTGCGGGCCTTAATCGCGCCGATTCCGGTACCGTTGCCATTCATGGCCATGATGTTGTCAGCGATTACCGTTCGGCGCGTTTCAAGCTGGGCGTGGTGCCGCAGGAATTGGTGTTCGATCCGTTTTTTACGGTGCGGGAAACCTTGCGCATGCAGTCGGGTTATTTCGGCCTGAAAAATAACGACAAGTGGATCGACGAGGTGATGGACAACCTCGATCTGAGCAATAAAGCCAATTCGAACATGCGTGCCTTGTCGGGCGGCATGAAGCGGAGGGTGCTGGTGGCGCAGGCGCTGGTGCATAAGCCGCCGGTCATCATGCTGGATGAGCCGACCGCCGGCGTCGATGTCGAGCTGCGTCAGACCTTATGGAAATTCATCGGCCGCCTCAACCGCGAAGGCCACACGATTGTGCTGACGACGCACTATCTGGAAGAGGCGCAAGCGCTATGCAACCGGATCGCCATGCTCAAGGGCGGCGAAGTGGTGGCGCTGGACTCGACGGCGGCACTGATCAAGCGTATTTCCGGTTCGCAATTGGTGGTGCGGCTGGACGCGGGCGCATTGCCGGAAGGATTGAAAGCATTGGTGACGCATCCGGAGCAATTGCTGTCCGGCTCGCAATACACCTTGCGCGTGACCGATTACAACGAAGTCGAACCGATTCTGCAGGTCCTGCGCGAAGCCGGCGCGCAGATCGGCGATATGCAACTGCAGCAGGCCGATCTGGAAGACGTGTTCATCCAGATCATGGAAGGTGTCAAATGAGCGGATTTCAAACCCTGTTTTACAAGGAAATGCTGCGTTTCTGGAAAGTAGCGACGCAAACTGTCGCCGCGCCGATCATGACGGCAATCCTGTATCTGATGATTTTCGGCCATGTGCTGCAAAACCGCGTACAGGTTTATCCCGGCGTGCAATACACGGGCTTTCTGATTCCCGGCCTGGTGATGATGAGCGTGTTGCAGAATGCCTTTGCCAATAGCTCCTCCTCGCTGATTCAGTCGAAAATCACCGGCAATCTGGTATTCGTGTTGCTGACGCCGCTATCGCATTGGGAAATGTACGGCGGCTACGTGCTGGCGGCTGTAGTGCGCGGTTTGATGGTCGGCTGCGGCGTGCTGATCGTCACGGTCTGGTTCGGCGGCCTGAGTTTCGTGGCGCCGTGGTGGATTATCATTTTTGCGGTGCTGGGCGCCAGCATTCTCGGCACGCTGGGCCTGATTGCCGGCATCTGGGCCGAGAAGTTCGATCAGTTGGCTGCATTCCAGAATTTTCTGATTGTGCCGCTGACGTTCCTGGCAGGCGTGTTCTATTCGATTCATTCCCTGCCGCCGACGTGGCAAATGATCTCGCATTTCAACCCGTTCTTTTATATGATTGATGGCTTCCGCTATGGATTCTTCGGCCAGTCCGATATCAATCCCCTGCATAGCCTGGCGATTGTCTTGATATTCCTTTTGGCGTTGTCTTCTCTGGCGGTCCAGATGTTGAAGCGCGGTTACAAATTGCGCGCCTAGACCGCTCCATCCACCGTTCACTGTTTTTCTGCAAGCAACACTATGTATCCAACCACAGAACTCGTAAAAAGCTATATCGTCGCCGGCCTCGACTGCACCCATGTCGAGGTGGAAGGCGACGGCCAGCATTTTAATGCCGTGATCGTTTCCGCCGCGTTTGCCGGCAAGCGCCCGATTCAACGTCATCAAATGGTCTATGCGGCATTGGGCGACCGGATGCGCGAAGAGATCCATGCCTTATCGATGAAGACGCTTACTCCTGAAGAATTTCAAAAATAATGGACAAACTTTTAATTCAGGGCGGTCATCGCCTATCCGGTGAAGTCACGGTTTCCGGCGCCAAAAATGCGGCGTTGCCGATTCTGTGCGCCGGCTTACTGAGCGCGGACGATGTGCGTTTGGCGAACATTCCGAATCTGCAAGACGTCTCCACCATGCTCAAGCTGCTGCGTCAGATGGGATTGACCACAACCGAGGATGGCGCCGCGCTGGTGCTCAACGGCAAGGCAATCACCTGCCTGGAAGCGCCGTACGATCTGGTTAAAACCATGCGCGCATCGATTTTGGTATTGGGACCGCTGCTGGCGCGCTTCGGCGAAGCCAAGGTCTCGTTGCCGGGCGGCTGCGCGATCGGATCGCGTCCGGTCGATCAGCACATCAAGGGTTTGCAGGCGATGGGCGCCGATATCACCATCGAAGCCGGTTATATCCATGCCAGGGCCAAGCGCCTGAAAGGCGCGCGCATCGTGACCGACATGATCACCGTGACCGGCACCGAAAACCTATTGATGGCGGCAACGCTGGCCGACGGCGAGACCATATTGGAAAACGCCGCGCGCGAACCGGAAGTCGGCGATCTGGCCAACCTGCTGGTTGCAATGGGCGCCAGGATCGAAGGCATCGGTACCGACCGCCTGGTGATCCAGGGCGTTGAAAAATTGCATGGCGCGCGGCATTCTGTGATTGCCGACCGGATCGAAACCGGCACCTTCCTGTGCGCGGTGGCGGCTGTCGGCGGCGATGTGACGCTGAGAAATACCAGCATTGGTTTTCTGGATACAGCGCTCGACAAATTGCGCGAAGCCGGCGTGATTCTGACCAGCGGCGACGATTGGATCAGAGTGCAGATGGCGGCACGGCCCAAGGCAGTCAGCCTGCGTACTACCGAATATCCTGGTTTTCCGACCGATATGCAGGCGCAATTCATGGCGCTCAATTGCATCGCCGAAGGCACCAGCCATGTCACCGAAACGATTTTCGAAAACCGTTTCATGCACGTGCAGGAGTTGAACCGGCTTGGCGCCTCTATCGATATCGAAGGCAATACCGCCATCATCAAAGGCGTGACGAAATTCATCGGCGCGCCGGTCATGGCGACCGACCTGCGGGCTTCGGCCTCGCTGGTGATCGCCGGTCTGGCGGCGGAAGGCAAAACCTTGATCGAGCGCATTTATCATCTGGACCGCGGTTACGACCGGATGGAAGTCAAGCTATCGGCCATCGGTGCGCAGATCGAGCGCGTTAAATAATTTCGTAGAGGCGTCAATGTCCGAACAACTTACTCTGGCACTATCCAAGGGCCGCATTTTCGAAGAAACTTTGCCGCTGCTCAAGGCCGCGGGCATTGAAGTCACCGAAGATCCGGAAACCTCGCGCAAGCTGATTCTGCCGACTAACGATCCGTTGGTGCGGGTGATTATCGTGCGGGCTTCGGATGTGCCGACTTACGTGCAATACGGCGCCGCCGATTTCGGCGTGGCCGGCAAGGATGTACTGCTGGAGCATGGCGGCGAAGGCTTGTATCAGCCGATCGATCTGAAGATCGCCAAATGCCGCATGTCGGTGGCGGTGCAGCAGGGTTTCGATTACGCTAATGCAGTGCGCCAGGGCGCGCGCTTGCGGGTAGCCACCAAATATTTGAATACCGCGCGCGATCACTTTGCCGCCAAGGGTGTGCACGTGGATTTGATCAAACTCTACGGCTCGATGGAATTAGGTCCGCTGGTCGGCCTGTCGGATGCGATTGTCGATCTGGTCAGCACCGGCAGCACTTTGCGCGCCAATCATTTGGTGGAAGTCGAACACATCATGGATATTTCCTCGCGTTTGGTGGTCAATCAAGCTGCGTTGAAGATCAAACGGGCCCGTTTGCAGCCGATTCTGGCAGCGTTTGAAAAGGCGACGCAAGCCATGGTCTGATGGCCGGCTTGTTTTTATCCTGATTTTATTCTGACCATCCTGAATTTGAAGAAGAGCGAAGACATGACGATTGCGATCAGAAAGCTGGATGCGGCCGACGCCAATTTCAAGCAGACCTTGTCCGCAGTGCTGGCTTTCGAAGCTGGCGAAGACGAAGCGATCGATCGCGCAGCTGCGGGTATTCTGGCCGACGTCAAAAACCGCGGCGATGCTGCCGTGCTTGAATACACCGCGCGTTTCGACCGGGTTGCCGCCGGCAGCGTTGCTGCGCTGGAAATCGGCCGCAATGCGATGCAAGAGGCGCTGCGGCAACTGACGCCCGAGCGCCGCAATGCGCTGGAAGCGGCCGCCGGGCGCGTGCGCAGTTATCACGAACGTCAAAAGCGCGAATGCGGTTCCGACGGTTTTCTCTATACCGAACCTGACGGCACGGTGCTGGGACAGAAAGTCACGCCGCTGGATCGCGTCGGCATCTACGTGCCCGGCGGCAAGGCGGCTTATCCGTCGTCGGTACTGATGAATGCGATTCCGGCCAAAGTAGCAGGCGTACAGGAAGTCATCATGGTGGTGCCGACGCCGGATGGCGTACAGAACCAGCTGGTGCTGGCGGCGGCGGCCATTGCCGGCGTCGATCGGGTGTTCACCATCGGCGGCGCGCAGGCGGTAGCGGCATTGGCCTACGGCACCGCGACGATCCCCGCAGTCGACAAAATCGTCGGCCCCGGCAATGCCTATGTGGCGGCAGCCAAGCGCCGCGTGTTCGGCGTCGTCGGTATCGACATGATTGCGGGGCCTTCCGAGATCCTGGTGATCTGCGACGGCACCACCGATCCCGATTGGATTGCGATGGACCTGTTCTCGCAGGCCGAGCATGATGAATTGGCGCAGTCGATTCTGTTGTGCCCGGACGCCGCTTATATCGCGCAGGTCGAAGCCAGCATCAATCGCTTGTTGCCGGAGATGCCGCGGCACGAAGTCATCCGTACATCGCTGACCGATCGCGGCGCGCTGATCAAAGTAAGCAGTATGGAAGAGGCTTGCGAGATCGCCAATTTGATCGCCGCCGAGCATCTGGAAATTTCCGCGGAGAATGCACAGCATTGGGCCGACAGGGTGCGCCATGCCGGCGCCATGTTCCTGGGCCGTTTCTCTTCGGAAGCCTTGGGCGATTACTGTGCCGGCCCGAATCACGTATTGCCGACTTCCCGTACGGCGCGTTTTTCGTCGCCGCTGGGTGTCTACGACTTTCAAAAGCGTTCGAGCATTATTCAAGTCAGCGCTGCCGGCGCCAAGACCCTGGGCCGCATCGCCGCAGAGTTGGCGTATGGCGAAGGCTTGCAAGCGCACGCACGCTCAGCTGAATTCCGTATCAAATAAGGCATGAGCGAAAGCGCGGCCGATTGGCTCAACCGGATCTATTGCGAAGATGCGCTGCAGGGTCTGGCGCATATTCCCGATGGCGCCGTCGATCTGCTGATCGCCGATCCGCCTTACGGCCTCGGCAAGGATTACGGCAACGATTCCGACAAGCTCGCCTCCGCCGCCTATTTAAGCTGGATGGAAGCCTGGATCGATCTGGCCTTGCCGAAGCTCAAAGCCAGCGGCAGCTTGTACATTTTCCTGACCTGGCGCTACTCCCCGGAAGTATTCGTGATGCTCAAGCAACGCCTGACGATGATGAACGAAATCATCTGGGATCGCCGGGTACCGTCGATGGGCGGCAGCACGCGGCGCTATTCTTCGGTGCACGATACGATCGGCTTTTTCGTCAAGGCCAAAGATTATTATTTCGATCTGGACGCGATTCGCATCGCCTACGACGCCGAAACCAAAAAAGCCCGTTCGCGCTCGATCTTCGTCGGCGCCAAATGGCTGGAAATGGGTTACAACCCGAAAGATGTCTGGAGCGTCTCGCGTCTGCACCGGGAACACAGGGAACGTGCCGATCATCCGACGCAAAAGCCGCTGGAAATTATCGAGCGCATGATTCGCGCCTCCTGCCCGCCAGGCGGCGTAGTGCTCGATCCGTTCATGGGCAGCGGCACCACCGCGGTTGCCGCGCAGCAATGCGGACGGCAATTCGTCGGTTTCGAGCTCAACCCGGATTATTGCGCCATGATCGAAAAGCGCCTGGCGGCGGTACCGCCGCGCGCCGTTGCTGCAGCATCGTTGCCGGTTTTGTGATGTCAAAACAATATCGAGCAGTCTTTTTGTTGCATCCGCGACGGCCTTAATCGGCTGACAATCGCTACAGTGCGCGACATTGCACAAAATGCCGGTAAAATGCTGTCTCCGGGGAATTGCTTTTATTTTCCGGCTTATTTCCCGATTTATTTACGGTTTTATTAATATTCTTACCTAACCGCATCATCCCTTTATGTCTACACCACGCACCGCAGAAGTCGTTCGTAACACCAGCGAAACGCAAATCCGCGTCGCCATCAATCTGGATGGCACCGGGCAGCAATCGCTGAATACGGGCGTACCGTTTCTCGACCATATGCTGGACCAGATCGCCCGCCACGGCTTGATCGATCTGGATATCCAGGCCAAAGGCGACCTGCACATCGATGCGCATCATACGGTGGAAGACGTCGGGATCACGCTGGGCCAGGCATTCGCCAAGGCTGTCGGCGACAAAAAAGGCATCCGCCGCTATGGCCATGCCTATGTGCCGCTGGACGAAGCGCTGTCGCGTGTCGTGATCGACTTCTCCGGCCGTCCCGGGCTGGATTTCCATGTGCCGTTCACCCGTTCGATGATCGGCGCGTTCGACGTCGATCTCACCAGCGAATTTTTTCATGGCTTCGTCAATCACGCACTGGTGACCCTGCACATCGATAATCTGCGTGGCGTGAACGCGCATCATCAATGCGAAACCGTATTCAAGGCCTTCGGTCGCGCCTTGCGCATGGCGCTTGAACTCGACAGTCGTTCCGCCGGCACCATCCCGTCTACCAAAGGTAGCCTGTAAGCATCTTCGAGCACCGGTATTGTTGACGCGATGCGATAAAAAACCCGATATGAATAAAATTGTTGTAGTGGACTATGGCATGGGCAATCTGCGGTCGGTAGCGCAGGCCCTGCGCCACGTAGCGCCGGAAGCCGATGTGCGCATTTCCGGCGAGGCTGCCGATATCCGCGCCGCCGATCGCGTGGTATTGCCGGGGCAGGGCGCGATGCCCGATTGTATGCGCAGCCTGCGGGAATCCGGCGTGCAGGATGCGTTGCTGGAAGCGGCGCGCAGCAAACCGTTGTTCGGCGTCTGTGTCGGCGAGCAAATGCTGTTCGACTGGAGCGACGAAGGCGGTACCCCCGGTCTGGGCTTGTTGCCGGGCAAGGTTGTGCGTTTCGCGCTGGATGGCCAGGTGCAGGCCGACGGCTCGCGCTTCAAGGTGCCGCAGATGGGCTGGAATCGCGTGCACCAAAAAGCGGCGCATCCGCTTTGGGACGGTGTTGCCGACAATACTTATTTTTATTTTGTGCATAGTTTCTATGCAGTGCCCGCCATACCTGCGCATACGGTCGGCGAAACCGAATACGGTTCCGCGTTTAGTTGCGCAGTGGCGCGTGATAATATCTTTGCAACACAATTCCATCCGGAAAAGAGCGCTTCTGCCGGATTGCAGCTTTACCGCAATTTCGTGAGCTGGAATCCCTGATTTTTGAATCCTGCCGAATCCTGCTTTTTAATGTTTTCCTTCTTATCTAAATTACTGACGAAGCCATGTTGCTGATACCTGCCATCGACCTGAAAGACGGTCATTGCGTGCGCCTTAAACAGGGCGATATGGACCAAGCCACCATTTTTTCCGACGACCCTGCCGAAATGGCGCGTCATTGGCTGGCACAGGGCGCGCGGCGTCTGCATCTGGTCGACCTCAACGGCGCATTCGCCGGTAAACCCAAAAATGAATCCGCGGTACGTTTGATTCTGAACGCCGTGCGCGAATTCGCGCTGGCCAATGACGTCGACGAAATTCCAGTGCAACTGGGCGGCGGTATCCGCGATCTCGATACCATCGAGCGTTATCTCGACGCCGGCCTGTCCTATATCATCATCGGCACCGCCGCCGTGAAGAATCCTGGCTTTCTGCATGACGCCTGCAGCGCGTTCCCCGGCCAGATCATCGTCGGCCTGGATGCCAAGGACGGCAAGGTCGCGACCGACGGCTGGAGCAAATTGTCGGGTCACGAAGTCATCGATCTGGCCAAGAAATTCGAAGACTACGGTTGTGAATCGATCATCTATACCGACATCGGCCGCGACGGCATGATGGGCGGCATCAACATCGAAGCCACCGTGCGTCTGGCGCAAAGCATGACGATTCCGGTCATCGCTTCCGGCGGCGTACACAATATCAAGGATGTCGAGGCCCTGTGCGCGGTGCAGGACGAGGGCATCGAAGCCGTGATTTGCGGCCGCTCGATTTACGAAGGCACGCTCGATCTGCAAAGCGCACAATTGCGCGCCGACGAATTAAGCGGCGATGGACTGAATGGCGCACCATCGGACGCTTCCGAACAAGAGCAGCCATGACACTGGCCAAACGGATCATTCCCTGTCTCGACGTGACCGCCGGCCGTGTGGTCAAGGGCGTGAATTTTCTAGAGCTGCGCGATGCAGGCGATCCGGTCGAAATTGCGCGCCGCTACGATGATCAGGGCGCCGACGAGTTGACGTTTCTCGACATCACCGCTTCATCCGACGGCCGCGACCTGATTCTGGACATTATCGAAGCAGTGGCGTCGCAGGTATTCATTCCGCTGACGGTCGGCGGCGGCGTGCGCACGGTGGACGACGTGCGCAGGTTGCTCAATGCCGGCGCCGACAAGGTCGGCATCAATACGTCGGCAGTGACCAACCCCCAACTGGTGGCGGATGCCGCCGGCAAATACGGCTCGCAATGCATTGTTGTCGCCATCGATGCCAAGCGCGTCGGCGACAACAAATGGGAAGTTTTTACGCACGGCGGCCGCAAGGCAACCGGGCTGGATGCCATTGAATGGGCGCGCAAGATGGCGCAGCTCGGCGCCGGTGAAATCCTGCTGACCAGCATGGACCGCGACGGTACCCGCAGCGGTTTCGATCTGGCGCTGACCAGTGCGGTGTCCGACGCTATTGCGATTCCGGTCATCGCTTCCGGCGGCGTCGGCGGCCTGCAGGATCTGGCCGATGGCGTCAAGCTGGGCAAGGCGGACGCGGTACTGGCCGCCAGTATTTTTCATTATGGGCAACACACGGTGCAGGAAGCCAAGCAATTCATGGCGGCACAGAATATTTCTATGAGGCTGGCATGAGTATCAGCGCTAAATGGTTGAACAAGGTTAAGTGGAACGAAATCGGTCTGGTGCCGGTGATCGCCCAGGAAGTCGGATCGAACGATGTGCTGATGTTTGCCTGGATGAATCGCGATGCGCTTGAGCGTACCGTCGAATTGGGCGAAGCGGTGTATTGGAGCCGTTCACGCAAGAAACTCTGGCACAAGGGCGAAGAGTCCGGTCATTTCCAGAAAGTGCGCGAAATCCGTCTGGATTGCGACGAAGACGTGGTGCTGCTCAAGGTCGAGCAAATCGCCGGCATCGCCTGCCACACCGGCCGTCATTCCTGCTTCTTCCAGAAACTGGAAGGCGGTGTGGAAAGCGGCGAATGGATTACGGTTGAGCCTGTGGCGGCGGAGCATGAAAGCAAGCCCGAGAGTAAACTGGAAAACAAATCGGAAAACAAGCCGGCGCCGGTCAAACGGATCCGCAAGCCTGTCGTCAAGGTGGAAAAATGAGCGATACATTGACGAGTGATACGTTGCAAAGACTGGCCGAGGTGATCGAATCGCGCAAGCCGGCCAATGGCGGCGATCCGGAAAAATCGTATATAGCGCGCCTGTTTGCCAAGGGTGACGATGCGATTCTGAAAAAAATCGGCGAAGAAGCCACCGAAACAGTGATGGCGGCCAAGGATGCGCGCGTCGACGGCAACACCGACCAGGTATTGTACGAATGCGCGGATCTCTGGTTTCATTCGCTGATCATGCTGGCGCAGTTCAATCTGACGCCGCAGCAAGTACTCGACGAACTGGCGCGGCGCGAAGGCATCTCCGGCATTGAAGAAAAAGCCAACCGGAAGCTCGAAGCGCGCGAACAGGCGGAGCAAAAGTGACTGGCCGCTGAGAATCAGATGACAATCAGGAGGGAAGCTGTTTTGGATAATTGTCTTTTTTGCAAAATTGTCGCCGGTGAAATTCCGTCCGACACGATCTATGAAGACGATCAGGTCAAGGTATTCCGGGATATCTATCCCGCCGCACCGATACATTTCCTGATTGTGCCTAAAGAACATATCCCTACGCTGTCCGATTGCAATGACGGACATACGGCGCTATTGGGTAAAATGACACTGTTGGCCAAACGGTTGGCGCAAGAACAAGGTTGCGGCTATGAAGTTGCCGCCGATGGGACCAAAAGCGGCGGTTACAAAACACTGTACAACACCGGTCCCGACGGTGGACAAGAGGTGTACCATCTGCATCTGCACGTAATTGGCGGTCCGCGCCCCTGGCGTGGCGGTGTTTTAAAGGCTTAGCCGACGGCCCGCCGATTTATCAAGAGGTCGGGCAATATTATTTTTGTTAGGAGATCGAAATGGGTTCGTTCAGCATTTGGCATTGGTTGATTGTTCTGGTCATCGTGGCGTTGATATTCGGCACCAAGAAACTGGGTAATATGGGCGCTGATCTGGGTAAGGCAGTCAAGGGTTTCAAGGATGGCGTCAAGGGCGAAGAAGAGCGTGCCGCCGAAGCGAAAGAGCAGCAGCAATCGACGATCGACGTGCAAGCCAAAGAGAAAGACAAATCCGCTCTGTAGGCGGATTTGATGATTGCACCACATGATTGATATTGGCATTACCAAACTTGCTGTGATCGGCGTTGTTGCGCTGGTTGTGGTCGGCCCTGAGCGCTTGCCTAAAGTGGCGCGCATGGCAGGCACCCTGTTTGGCCGGGCGCAACGTTATATCAATGACGTGAAATCCGAAGTCGGCCGCGAGATCGAACTGGAAGAACTGCGCAAGATGCACAAGGATGTCGAGACCGCAGCCGCCGACATCAGCCAGGGTTTTGCGAAAGAAGTGGCCGATACCGAACACGCGATCAATTCTGCGTGGGATGAAAAAGGCAATTTCAACCAAAACCAGTACGACATTCCGACATCGGAGTCGCTGAGCCGCAAAGCAAAAAATTTCCGTCAAAAGAAACTGCAACGCAACTCGGCAATGCCCGGCTGGTATAAACAGCAGACCGGACGTCGGACGCATGTCATTTCGGCTGCGGCTCGCGTAGCCAAATACCGCCCAGCCAGCGGCAAGTCTTCCGGCTCATTTTTCTGATTGGCGCCATGCGTTTCTTTTATTCTGTAGCTCACTGACATGGCTGACGAACACTCCACTAGCGGCACCGAAGATACCTTCATTTCTCATCTGGTTGAACTGCGCAGTCGTGTGGTTAAATCTGCGATTGCGATTGTCGTGATATTTCTGTGCCTGATGCCTTGGGCCGCAAAGATTTTCGATGTGCTGGCCCGGCCGATGATGGCTGCGCTGCCGGCCGGCAGCAAGATGATTGCCACCGGCGTCATTACCCCTTTCCTGATACCTGTCAAAGTCACGATGATGGTGGCGTTCATCATCGCGTTGCCGTGGGTATTGTTTCAAGCCTGGGCGTTTGTCGCGCCGGGTTTGTACAAACATGAAAAGCGGCTGGTTGCGCCGTTGGTGATTTCATCGTCGATACTGTTCATCACCGGCGTCGCGTTTTGTTATTTCTTCGTCTTCGGCACTGTTTTCCCGTTCATCAATCACTTTGCGCCGGCTTCGGTTTCGGTGGCGCCGGATATCGATGCCTACGTCGATTTCGTCATGACGATGTTCATATCGTTCGGGATGGCGTTCGAAGTGCCGATCGTGGTGATCATCCTGGTCCGCATGGGATTGGTGCCGCTGGCAAAGCTGAAACAGATTCGCCCCTACGTTGTCGTCGGGGCGTTCGTCGTTGCTGCAGTGGTGACACCGCCGGACATCATGAGCCAATTGTTGTTGGCGGTGCCGCTGGTGGCGCTATATGAAATCGGCCTGTTCATGGCGCCGATCTTCGCCAAAGCCACCAAGGCGCCTGACGCTGAAGCAGAAGAAGAAAAAGCCTGATCCGCAACTTGATCGCAGCGCAGGCTGCAGATCAGGTTGTTACCTGTCTCAACCACATAACCAAGGCCTGCGACTGCTTGAATGCAGCCGCTAAATCCTTGCCCAGATCGGCGGGGGTCTTGTGTTTGATATCGATCTCTATCCAGACGATAAAACTCTTCAATTTGATGTATTCAATATGCGGCGCGTCGGCATCGAAGCCTTTCGGCGGCCGTGTCAATTTGCCTTCTTGCTGCAAATCGCCAAAACCGCTCTTCAAGGTTCTGTTCTTCAGCATTTTTGCAAAGCCGTCGGCGTCTGCAATGATGCGTTGCCGGATCGCGCGCAAGCGATCGGCCGGCGGCATGTATTCGCCGGCGGCAATCAGCAGCTTGCCGGCCTCGTCGATATGAAAGTAATAATGCGGCCCACCGCCCTGGCTCGGTTTTTTCAAACCGCTGGCGGTGATTGCCGCAGAAAAGTTGGTTTTATAAGGAATCTTGTGGTGTGAAAAGCGCATGTCCCGATTGATGCGGAACAGCGCTTTTTTGGGATTGCAGCCGGCTATTGCCGGATCGAATTTCGTGATATCGGCAATCAGCTTGACGACAACCGCCAGAAACTCGGCGCGCAAAATGTCGTAGCGTGGTTTGTTCATGACAAACCAGGCGCGATTATTATTTTCGGAAAGCTCCGCCAGATATTGTGTCAGGTCGCGAATATGCATAAGTTGCGTTACTCCGTAGGCTGCGGCGCCGGCCGCTTGCCGACCGTCACGTTCAGCGCGGTTTCTTTCGCTTTGCGCAACACGATCATTTTCGCTTTTACCCCCGGCGTCAGCTGCGCGACCAGATTCGTCAGGGCCGTGGTATCGGCCACCGGTTTATCTTCGATCGCCACCACGATATCGCCGGGCACCATGCCCGCTTTGTCGGCCGGTCCGTTTTTCAGCACGCCGGCGATGATAGCGCCGGTCTTTTTGGTCAGGCCGAAACTCTCCGCCAATTCGGGCGTAATTTCCTGCGGTTCTACCCCGATCCAGCCACGCACCACGTGGCCGGTCTTGATGATCGATTCCATCACACTCTTGATGGTCGTTACAGGAATCGCAAAGCCGATGCCGAGACTGCCGCCGCTGCGCGAATAAATCGCGGTGTTGATGCCGATCAGATTACCGTTGGTGTCGATCAGCGCACCGCCGGAATTACCCGGGTTGATTGCCGCATCGGTCTGAATGAAATTTTCAAACGTATTGATGCCGAGATGGTTGCGGCCCAGCGCGGAAATAATGCCCATGGTGACGGTCTGGCCGACGCCGAACGGATTGCCGATCGCGAAGACGACGTCGCCGACGCTGGTGTGATCCAGATTGGCCAGCGTGATGGCGGGCAGGTCGGGCAGATCGATTTTGATGACGGCCAGATCGGTATCCGGATCGGCGCCGACCAGCTTGGCGCTTGCTTTACGGCCATCCGATAGCGCCACTTCGATGCCGTCGGCAGCTTCCACGACGTGGTTATTGGTCAGGATATAGCCTTGCGGACTGACGATAACGCCAGAGCCCAGGCTGGCCGATTTGTCGTCCGGTTCGTCGCCGCCGTTCTGGTCGCCGAAAAATTTCTTGAAAAACGGATCTTCCATAAAAGGACTGCTTTGCGGCTTGGCCTCGGAAGTCGTAAAAATATTCACCACCGACGGCATTGCCAGTTTGGCAGCGTTGCGATATGAACCGGGGGCCGGCTGGGCCAGCGCTGCCTCCTGCATGGCGACGCTGGAAGTGGAGACGGGCTTGCGCAGGGAATTGAATGCGCCGGCCATCCATTCCGGCTTCAAGGTCGCTACAATGAACCAGAGTGCCAGGGCGACGGTGACAGTTTGCGCAAACAGAAGCCAAAAACGTCTTATATACATATGAAAGATGAAAAATGATCCAAAGATTGGTAGATAGGGATGCGTTAGCTAAATATCTAGCGCAAAAGCTCAATGTCGAACAATACAGGGATTATTGCCCAAATGGACTGCAGGTGGAAGGGCGGGCGGAAATCGGCAGTATCGTGAGCGGCGTTACGGCCAGTCTGGCGCTGATCGAGGCAGCGCTGGATCTGAAGGCCGACGCGATCCTGGTGCATCACGGCTATTTCTGGCGCGGCGAAGATCCGCGTGTGGTCGGCATCCGGCAAAAACGCCTGACCCAATTATTGCGCAATCAAATCAATCTGTTTGCCTATCACTTGCCGCTGGATATGCATGTCGAGCTCGGCAACAATGCGCAGTTGGCGAAATTGCTGGGTTTGGCCGATCACGGGCGTTTTGCCGAAAACGATATCGGTTGGCTGGGACGCGCAGCCGGCGCGGATTTGGCGACGGTGGGGGATCTGGCCGCGCGTATCACCGAGGTATTGGGACGCGCGCCGCTGCTCATCGGCGATCCGGCGCAGCCTTTGGATGCCATCGGCTGGTGCACCGGCGCGGCGCAAAATATGCTGGGCGACGCCATCGATGCCGGCGCCACGACCTATATCAGCGGCGAGATATCCGAGCCGACTGTGCATCTGGCGCGTGAAAGCGGAGTTGCCTATCTGGCAGCCGGACATCACGCCACCGAACGCTACGGTGTGCAGGCGCTGGGCGCGCATCTGGCTGAAAATTTCGGCCTGCAACACCGCTTTGTGGATATCGACAATCCCGTTTGAGCCGCCATTGGATCGGCTAATTGATTCAAACGTGCGGCGTATTTATCGCTATCGTCTCTTATGTACCGCCTACGTAAGTAAGCACTTACCTTAACTTGCTTAACGCAAGCCCGTCAAGCCTGCTTTTGCAGGGAGTCGCGGATTTCGCGCAGCAGCACGATATCCTCCGGCGTGGCTGCGGGTGCGGCGGCTGCTTCGGCTTCCTTGGGATTGGCGATTGCACGGGCGTGGGCGATCAGGCGCACCATTTGAAAAATGATAAAGGCCAGAATCAGGAAATTAATCAGGATCGTTATAAAGTTGCCGTAGGCCAGTACGGCGCCGGCTTTTTTAGCTTCGGCCAGCGCTAATTGCGTGCCCTGGCCATTCAGCGGCAAATAATAATTGGCGAAATCGAGTCCGCCGAAGATGCGGCCGACGATCGGCATGATGATGTCCTGAACTAGGGATTCGACGATTTTGCCGAAGGCGGCGCCGATAATAACCCCAACCGCCAGATCAACCGCATTCCCTTTAATTGCGAAAGTCTTGAATTCTTGCATCATGCCCATGATAGATATCTCCATAAAAGACTGGCTGTCCCGTACGCCCATCAGGAAGATTCCGATTCGCTGCGACAGTTCCCAGCAGGGGTAACTAGCGGGTTTATAGCGCGATACCATCGAAAAGTAAATCCGCGGCCAGAGAATTCAAGCCGCGGGGAGGGCGGTCCGGCAGGCGGAATAGGCAGCGCCGGGCCGGCATCTTCAAGAAAAATATTGTTAATATTCTCAACTCCTTATGCGTTTAGCTTTAAAAGCTTGTTCTTGTCCGATATAATCTAGGGTTGCAAGGAGTCTATCGGACTTACGGAAGTCAGCGGCAAAGTATCTGAGCAGTCGGAATTCAGTCATTCAGTCGAATCCGGTGTAGCTGGGATATCTTTTCGCTCCACATCCCTAAGTCCGATAGGTTTGTTGGAAGTTACTTACAATATTGTGCAGATTTTTCGTATTTTGACTGATTGGGGTTGGTAT
>DASYCG010000174.1:0-1589 GCA_036500325.1 Herbaspirillum sp.
CATTCGCTGCTTTGATGCGACTCTTTTACTCCACGGTATGGTGGCTGGCGATGCCATTCGTGCTGCTCAAATTGTGGCGGCGCGGCCGCGCGGAGCCCGGTTATCGCCGGCACATCGGCGAGCGTTTCGGTTTCTATCCTCAAGCGCGCGGCAGCGACACAACTATCAATCATCCGCTGTTATGGGTGCATGCAGTCTCGGTCGGCGAAACACGGGCGGCGCAGCCTTTGATCGATGCCTTGCTGGCTGCCTATCCGGATCATGCCTTGCTCCTGACGCATATGACGGCCACCGGCCGCGCTACCGGCCAGCAGCTGTTTGCGCATTACGGCGCGCGCTTTGTGCAGAGTTATTTGCCCTACGATACTAGTTGGATGGCTGGACGCTTTCTGCGGCATTTCAAGCCGCGTATCAGCATCTTGATGGAAACCGAAGTGTGGCCGAATATGGTTGTGCAGTGCGTGCGTCATCGGGTGCCGGTGGCGCTGGTCAATGCGCGCTTGTCGGAACGCTCGTTACGGCGCGGCAAGCGCTTTGAAGGCTTGATGCTGGAGGCCGCCACCGGCTTGAAACTGGTTGCGGCGCAGACCGATGCGGATGCCGGCCGGCTTCATCGTTTTGGCGCCGTTAATGTGCATGTCACCGGCAGTCTGAAATTCGATGTCGCGCCACCGGTTGCGATGTTGCAGCAGGGCGAGCAGTGGCGCATGCAGATCGGCAAGCGTCCGATATTGTTATGCGCCAGTACGCGCGAAGACGAAGAGGCGCCGATTTTGGCGGCGTTGGCTTCCATAGACCCTGGCGTTCTCGGCGATCTGCTGGTCGTCATCGTGCCGCGTCATCCGCAGCGTTTCGATGCCGTGGCAGATTTGATTGCTACGTATCCGGCGTTGACGATGCAGCGCCGTTCTTCCCTGAATGAGGCCGAGGCATTGCCCGGTACGGTTCGGGTATTGCTGGGCGATACCATGGGTCAGATGTTTGCCTATTACACCGCTTGCGACGTGGCGTTTATCGGCGGGAGCTTATTGCCATTGGGCGGGCAAAATCTGATTGAAGCCGCAACCGTCGGCAAGCCGGTTTTGATTGGTCCGCATACATTCAATTTCGCACAGAGCACGGAAGATGCGATTGCTGCTGGCGGGGCTTTGCGCGTCGAGGATGCCGCAGAGATGCTGCAAAGTGCGCTGGCGTTATTGGGCGATGCGGAGCGTTGTGCTGCGATGGGGATTGCGGCAAGGAAATTTGCGCTTCAACATCAAGGGGCTACCGTGCGGACGATGGCTTTGTTGCGAGACTTGCTGAACGAATGATGTCAATTTTCCAGCGATAAAAAAAGCGGACCGTAGTCCGCTTTTTTATTGCCCGATTGATTTACTTATTTCGCCGCAATCCCCGGCACAGGCGCCGGCGCCGGCAAAGCCGCCCCAGTCACCTCATTCAAACCGCCGCCCAACGCCCGATACAAATCAATCGAATTGGTCAATCGCAATTGCCGCGCCTGAACCAACGCCTGCTGCGCGCCAAACAATTCCCGTTCCGCATCCAGCTTATCGAACGAACTGGCAATACCATTCGTATAACGCAGA
>DASYCG010000175.1:0-23940 GCA_036500325.1 Herbaspirillum sp.
AGGTTGGAGGTTCTTGAAAATGCACGACACTAACGCTGAAGTCTGTCCAGAAAACCTAAGCGGTTCATTGGTGACCGTACCGCCTCCCGAGATGTCCAAAGTGCCGGGAGCAGTATTGCCGACATTAAGCGCACCAGTGCCGCCGCCGATAACCCAGTCGGGCGACACAATGGTACCCACGCCTGGAGTCAAGACACCGCTGCCCGTCACCGATTGTGCACTCGCCGGCCGCATACCGCCGGCCGCGCAAAAGAGCGCCGCTATCGCCACCGACAGGAGCAGATTTGAATTACGCACCCAACTATTATTTTTCTTGGTTGTCATTGAATGCTTCTCCCCTTCAATTGGCGAGTCTTACCTGTATTTGCAGACCTTGTTTTTATCGAGGTCGTTATTTGTTTTATTGAATATGTTTTCTTTCAAATATTACAAATAAATCGGGAATAATTTCCACTGCGACAGAAAATGTCAGAAAAAAACGTTGTTTTTTGTTTTAAGTATGTTATTGGGCGTGAAACAGATGTATTTAGACCTGCTATAGCCACGTGTCAGCGGGAGGTCAGCAACACCGCCCCGCCCTTGCCCGCACGTTGTGAATGCGCGGCGGCCTTGGCCACGTCGGCGAGGTCATAGGAAGCAGCCACATGGAACAGCGCCGGCTCGCGCTGTGCGAGCAAGATCGCGGCGCGGATGTCCCGGGCACGTAGATCTTCCGGCAGACCTGCCCAGCCGCCGACTGAAACACCGTGGATGCGCAGGTTGCGAACTGAGAACGACAAGGCCGTGGCGCGCAGCGGTTCGCCGGACAGATCGCCATACGAAAGGAACGTACCGCCATTGCCGAGCATGACCAGCAAATCGCTGGCAATGTCTCCGCCGACGCAATCCAGCACGGCGCGAATCGACTTGCCCCGGGCCGCATCCCGAATACGGTTTTGCCAGCCGGCGTCGGCGGTGGACACAAGCTGCACGCCAGGTTGGCCGGGGTTGAGGTCCGCTACGCTCACCTGGCTTCGCACCAGGCCGATCACGGCCAGGCCGCGTTGACGGGCAAGTGCCGTCACCAGTTGGGCGACGCCAGAAGCAGCTGCCGTAACCACAACCACGCCCTTGTTATCGGCCTTGAGGCCGGCCGCTTCGGCCGCCCGTAACAACATCGCCGCCGTCAACGGATTGACGTGCAACTGTGCCGCAATGTCGTCCGACACATTGGCCGGCACAACCGTCACGAAAGAGGCCGCCACGACGACCCGCTCACCCCTGGCCCAGCGGCCGGGGAAGAACGCCACCCGTGCGCCGACAGAAAGGCCCGCCGAGGCATCGACGGCGCTGCCGACGGCGTCGATAAAGCCCATACCCTCAAAGCCCGGCCGATTGCCGCCAGGCGCGACGTTGGAAGTATCACCAGGGGCACGGTAGCGGCCCGCGACCCCGAGCAAATCGCCGGGATGGATCGGGCGGCTGATGACTCGGATCAGCACTTCGTTTGCTGCGGGACCGGCCACCTCAGGCACGTCCGCGAGTTCAAGCACTTTGGCGGGTTCGCCATAGCTTCGATAAAGAATGGTACGCATAGGGTTACTCCTGTTCAGGGCACTTCGACGAACACGATTTGAGGGTCGCACCGAGTACTCGCGCGTCGGTGATAAACAGCGCTGCGCGGGCCGACGCCCGCGCAGCCGGTTGTGAAACTCAGACCTGTGCTGCGCCGCCGTCTGCGAAGAGTTCTGCACCGTTGACGAAACTCGCATCGTCCGACGCCAGAAACAACACGGCTTTGGCGATTTCTTCCGGCTCGGCCACGCGACCAAGAGGTACGGTGCCGGCAAGATAGTCGACCAGGCCTTGCCGCTGGGCAGGGTCCTGACCGGCCAGGTCCAGCAGACCGGGCGTGCGAGTGGCGCCTGGGCTGATGGCGTTAAAGCGAAGGCCGCGATCCTTGACATCGAGAATCCAGCTGCGCACCAGGTTGCGCACGGCCGCCTTGGAGGCGCTGTAGACGCTGAAATTGGCCGTTCCCGAAATGCTGGTGGTCGAGCTCGTGACGATTACCGACGCGCCCTTGGTGAGCAGCGGCAACGCTTTTTGCACAGTGAAAAGCACGCCCTTCACGTTGCTGTCGAATGTGTTGTTGTACTGCTCTTCGGTGATCGCACCGAGCGGTAGCATCGAGCCGCCGCCGGCATTGGCGAACAGCACGTCGACATGGCCCTTTTTCTCCTTGATCGTTGCGAACAGCCGGTCGAGGTCGGCCAGCTTGGCCGAATCCGCCTGAATGCCGGTGGCATTCGCGCCAATGGCCGCAACAGCAGCGTCCAGTTCGGCTTTGCGTCGGCCGGTGATGAACACATATGCGCCTTCAGCCGCAAAGACCTTGGCCGTGGCCAGGCCGATGCCAGTTGTTCCACCAGTGACTACGGCGATTTTTCCTTCGAGTTTGCGTGACATGAAATTTCCTTGATTGTGAAGTGTTCAATCAAGATATCGACTTCCCCATGAATACGAAATAGAATTGATTGCAAACTATCATTGCAGAAATGACGATGCCAAGAATGCCGGATTTTGAAGGATTGGCGATGTTTGCCAAGGTAGCCGAAGAGCGGTCCTTCGCAGCCGCTGCACGAGCGTTGGGGGTGTCGGTGGCGACGGTATCGCGTGGCGTGAGCCGATTGGAAGAACGCCTTGGCGCCCGGCTTTTGAATCGCACGTCACGGCAATTGGCGCTAACCGCGTTCGGCCTTGCCGTGGCTGAAAGCGCAAGCCGCATCTACCGGGACGCAGAGGAAGCCGAGGGCGCTGCCCGTGAAATGTCCGCACAACCGCGTGGCCTGGTCCGGCTGGCGGTACCGATGTCATATGGGTTGCGCTGGGTCGCGCCGATCCTGCCGGATTTCTTCCGGGCGTATCCCGAGGTATCGATTGATCTGCATCTTTCGGACGCAACGGTCGATCTGATCGGGCAGGGCTTCGACGCAGCGCTCAGGATCGCGGTATTGCCCGATTCCTCACTGGTCGCCCGGCGGATATGCGCGGTGTCGCCCTTCATTGTTGCTGCACCGAGCTACCTGAAACAACATGGCCGCCCCAAGCATCCTCACGATCTGATGCAGCATGATTGCCTTGGCTATGCCTACCGTGCGCGCAACGATGTCTGGCGGTTCAGCAATAACGCGGGGGATGAGGAAATCATTACGCCCACCGGGCAGTTGCGCGTCACCAATGCAGATGCTCTCGTCCCTACCGTGCTCGCCGGCCTTGCCATTGCCGAGCTGCCGGAATTTATCGCAGGGGAGCACTTGCATGACGGCAGGATGGAGGTCGTCCTGCCCGACTGGACACTACCCAAGGGGGGCCTTTATTTCGTGACGCCTTCGGCGCGCGCACGTCCGGCCAAGGTCGAGGCACTGTCCGATTTTCTGGCGGACCGCCTCTCCTCGCCCGAATGGCGTTGGCCGCGTGGAACTGCGGCCGGCACAGTTCCCGCCGATTAAAGGAAGACCTTCTGCCGAGTTGCTGCCAAGCCGGCCCTATCGAAAAAATTGACGCGGATTTCAATCGGGACCGTCATTGTTAGAAATTCTCTTTCATGAAATGAACGGAGCACTTTCGATCTTCGGATAGAAATCCTGATTTTCCTTTTGAATCCGTTCGTATAGGATTTTCAGAACGTGATTCGCGTCTTTGCGGAAGTCCTCAGGATGTTGCGAGACGTTCCCTGCGTTATTCCACTTTTTGGCGAATTCGCCGTAGGCAGCGGCGATATGGGTCATTTGATGTTGGTACTGTTTTCCTAAACTGTTTAACGCACGGTCATCGATTTTTTCCAAAGCCGGATAGAGCATCTTGTCTTCGGTCGATAAGTGCAGCTTGATGATTGAGCTCATGTCGATCACCCGCTTAGCGATCTCGGCTGCATGCTCTGCAATGCCAAGTTTGACGAGATCCCTTAAATCCTCGATGCACTTGAGGATGGCGACGTGTTGATTTTTATATTTGTCGATGTTCATAAAATTCTCGGCAGGAGTTGAGTGTAAATAGGCGACTAAGCACCCGTCCATATACAAATTCCGTGCCAGAAATAAACCGCTAAAAATCAAATAGATAGAAAAAACCATGTCAAATTGACTCGGGTCAATTTGACATTAATAGGTCGTATTGACTCCAGGCTTGACCGGTATTGGCGCCAACCGAAAACGGCCCCATTGTTTGCGAGCAAAAAAACAATCAGGCAACATCGACCAGCGTCGCCATATCGATGACGAACCGATAGCGAACATCTCCGCGCTCCATGCGTTCAAAAGCCGCGTTGATATCTTGAATTGAAATGATTTCGCATTCAGGCAGGACATTCTTTTCCGCACAAAAATTCAGCAGTTCCTGCGTGGCAGCGAGCCCCCCGGTTCCCGATCCCTCAATGCGACGGCGACCGCCCAGCAACGGAAAGCTATTGAATGCCTCCATCTGCCCGAGTTGGCCAACGATCATCAGCGTGCCGCGGAAATCGAGCAGAGCGAGGTAGGGCGTGACATCGTGGCTGACCGGAATCGTATCGATGATCAGGTCGAGCGAAAATGCTGCTCCGGCCATGGCTTCGCCTGCAGACGAAAGCAGAACTTTATGCGCGCCCAGTGCCTTGGCCTCATCGGCCTTATCCCGGGAACGCGTGATAACGGTAACCTCTGCACCCATGGCGACAGCAAGTTTGACGGCAAGATGCCCGAGGCCGCCGATGCCGACCACGCCCACCCGGCTACCAGGGCCGATGTTGTAATTCTTGAGTGGGGTATAGGTGGTGATACCCGCACACAACAGAGGTCCGACGCGGGAAGGATCGAGACCTTCCGGCATTTTCAGGGCAAAGTCGTCGCGTACAACAAAGTGCTTCGAGTAACCGCCCTGTGTGGTTTCGCCCGTGACGAGATCCTTGCTGCTATATGTGTAAGAAGCACCGTTGCGGCACAGTTGCTCCTCATGCCCAAGGCACATGTCGCAATGGCTGCAACTATCGACGATGGTGCCGACCGCGACCAGATCGCCGATACGGTGGCTCGTCACCTTATTCCCGACTGCCGTGACACGACCGACCAGTTCGTGGCCGGGCACCAGCGGATAGCGCGATATGCCCCAATCGTTTCGTACATAATGCAAATCGCTGTGGCAAACGCCGCAGTAGAGTATGTCGAATGCAATGTCGTTCGGGCGTAATTCCCGGCGCTCGAATACGAAGGGGGCCAGTGGCTGATTGGCGTTTGTGGCGGCGTAACCGTAAGTTCTCATCGTATTCCTCAAGGATAATCAACTTTTTTCCCAGTCTACGAGGAGACACCATGCAGCCATAGCCCGATTCCATCTTTTTCTTGCCCGATTCTCTCTCACATAAAAAACTGCTGATACCATAAACACTATTGAAATAAGGCTTACCGCTCAGGAACCGCATATGTTGTCCGAACTGAAATCCGTGCCCTTCGTCGACCGAACCCGCATTGCGTCGCTGAGAACAGCGATCGAGGACACGATCAACCGCTTTGCCGCGACGCACGATACCTATGAAACTCCGGTGCCGGGGCTCAGCGTAGCCAGGATTACATCGGCATTGCCGCCAATGGCATACGTATATGAGCCCAGCCTATGCGTATGCGTGCGTGGAACTAAATGTGTTTTGCTTGGCGCCACAGCCCTTAGCTATGACGAAAAAAATTTCTTTCTCACGGCCATCGGTTTGCCAACCATCATTTCGGTTCCCGATGCGACAGTGGAAAATCCCTACACTGCTCTGCAGATCAGTCTCGATCTCAATATTGCACGGCAGATGATCGCCGATATGGACGTCGTCGGATCGGAAGTCGTTCGCATCGAACCCGGAATGGCTATCGGACCGCTCACCGAAGATTTGCTCGACGCCGTATCGAGACTTGTGCAGCTCGTCGACAATCCCCAGGACGTGGCAATCCTGAGTAGTCTCATTCACCGTGAAATCCTCTATCGCGTGTTGAGCGGCCCCAGCGGGGAACGGCTACGCCAGATCGCCCAGATCGGTTCGCAATATCACCAGATTTCGCTGGCGGTTTCGTGGCTTCGCGCGAATTTTGCGCAACGATTACGGATCGAGGAACTGGCAGAAATCAGCGGACTAGCGGTCTCGACGCTGCATCGTCATTTCAAGAAGCTCACGACAATGAGCCCGTTGCAATTCCAGAAGCAGCTATGCCTTCATGAGGCTCGGCGGCTGATGCTGGTCGAAGGACTTGATGCGGGAAGTGCTGCATTCCGAGTGGGTTACGAAAGCGCCACGCAGTTCAATCGGGAATATAGCCGTCTGTTCGGTAAGCCGCCTTTTCGAGACGTTATGACGCTTCGCAGTAACCGGTAAATCTTTTGTTTAAACTGCTCGCGTGCTTGACGATCCAGCCCAGTGCCCGATGAGAATCACATTCTTCAGGCCCAGTGCTGTTCGCGTTCAGCTTAGATTTTGCTTAAAGAAAGCATCGGTACGCTCATTGGCCAACGTAGCATCACCTGCATGGTAATGATTGCCGCCCGGACGAGCGAAGGCGTGGTTGCGGCCGGGGTAACTGTAGATATCGACATTCGATTTATTTGCCAGCACCTCCTTGATTACGGCTTGAGCCTCCTTGTTAATGTATTCGTCTTCTTCGGCCAGATGATAGAGCAGCGGATCGGTGATGCCGGGTGCTTCAGCCACGTACTTTTCGGTGGCGCCACCGTAGTACGCAGCAAAGGCATCTGCATTAAAGCGTGCTGCTGTCAGGTAGGTAAGCAAGCCGCCCAAGCAGTAGCCGGTGACGCCGACTTTGCCACTGGAACCAGGCATACTACGAGCTGCTGCGATAGTTGCTGCAATATCTTGTATGCCTTTGCTCATGTCGTAGGCACTGTACAGAGCAAAGCCCTTGGCCCAGTCGCCTTCATTGGCTTCGGACATCGAAAGGCCAGGTTCCGCACGCCAGAACAGGTCCGGCGCGATGGCGATGTAACCTTTGGCGGCATAATCATCCGCGATGCTACGAATGCCGGCGTTGACGCCGAAGATCTCCTGCAGAACGACGATGACCGGGTATTGGCCAGCATGGGTCGGGCGCGCCACGTAGCAAGAGAAGCTGCCGTCTGACGTGTGGACATTCAAGTTTTTAGTCATATTGGGCTCCATTAATTACGTTGCGATAAAGTGCATCTCAGGTTTGTAAAACACGCTTGAGAGCGGATCACCTTGGCCGAGGGCGATAGGTCTACCCTGAAAATTCGTGAGCAGCCTTACCTATTGGCCAGGATTTGCTTCAGCCAGAAGGCGAGTTCGGAAGAATCGAGGGGCTTCTCGAGCAAGCAGAGCGCACCGTTTGCGATCAGCTCTTCACGTAGCCGGTCAGAGGGATAGCCGGTAATAAAAACAGTCGGAATGAGGATTTTCCGCTCATTCAGATAGCGCTGCAGCTCAAGCCCTGTCATGCCCGGCATCTGCACATCGCAAATCAAGCACTCGGTCTCCTTGATGGCATCGGAGCCCAAGAACTGAATCGCCGACTCGAACGCAGATATCCGCCAGCCGAACGAGCGTACGAGGCTCGATGTTGCGCTGCGAACAAATTCGTCATCATCAACGATAGAAACGATCTTGAGTATGCGCATAGAGGGAAAATCCCGATCTGCCATAGGAATGGGTATCGGGCGAAAAGTCTTGGCTTAGGTATATGTGGCCGAGCTTACGGCAAGCCGGCCGCGGCGGTAGCCATATCTTCGTATAGGGGCTTGGCAATGCGCGTCCGGCAACGCGGTGCCATTTTCGAATGTCCGGAAATTTAGCGCTCCTTGGCCGCGACACCGAGCGCCTCTATTTTCCGGACCAGATCCGCCACCGAGCGTGATTCCATTTTTTTCATTGCCTGCGCCCGATGCAGTTTCGCTGTAATTTCGGCAATGCCCATTTGCGCCGCAATTTGCTTATTCATAAGGCCTTTTACTACCAAGCCGATAACTTCGCGTTCGCGTGGAGTAAGCGATTGGTAGCAGGTCCGCAGCGTCTGGATCGAACGATCCGCCTGCAGGCGCCTGGCGTCGCGCTCCAATGCATTCGTGACTGCATCAATCATGTCCTGGTCGCGGAACGGTTTGACCAGGAAATCGAGTGCGCCCGCTTTCATCGCTCTGACCGACATCGCAATATCGCCGTGCCCGGTCATGAAAATGATCGGCATCTGCAACTCACCGCCCTTGGCCAGGAGTTCCTGGAAGGTGAGGCCGCTTTCACCCCGCAATCGCACGTCCAGGATCAGGCAACTGGGCGCAGATGCATGGCGCACGCCGAGAAAATCCTCGGTCGTGGCGAAAGTCTGGACCTGATGCCCCACCGAGCGCAAGAGGCTGCTCAGGGACGTGCGTATCAGTTCGTCGTCGTCGATGACATAGACGATCGCATTTTCTCGATCATCGTTATTTACCTGGGAGAAATGCCGGGACTCAGGATGCATTTTTAAAATCTAAAGAGTAGTTGGCATGGCGCGGCAGAATCGGAGCATGGCTAGCCAAGGGTATGTTCGACTCAATTCCACACACGGACATAGTAGTACATCAGCAATATAACGCCGCAAAGCGGGCATCGCCGGACTCCTGGCAAGGATTCCGGCGATGCCCGCGCTCATGTGGGAATTAAGCTTCGCCCATGCCCTCTGCGGGCTTGGCTGCACAGCGCCGGAGAACCTCGTCTTCGATCAATTTGCCGATATCGGCATCAATCTTTTTCCAATATTCGATTGCACGCGCGAGAACGATGCCGCGCACCCCACCCAGGAGGCTGCCGGCCACCTGGGCAACAACCTGCTGGCGCTGCGCATCGTTCCATACTTCTCGTACCAGGGTACCCGCCTGGCCGAAGTCATCGTCTTCGAGATGCAGGCTGTAGGCGCTGCGCACCATTTCACCATCGGCTTCCCAGCCATCGGACATGACGCCGGTTGCGTCGGCGAACGGCCTACCGCCGCTGTTGGGCGCATGGACCGGAGCATTGCCGCTGTGGTCGAATGTCATATGTCCATCGAACATATAGGTATTGACTGGGACTGTTGGACGGTTGACGGGCAACTGATGGAAATTGGCGCCAATGCGGTTACGCTGTGCATCGCCATATGCAAAAGCACGACCCAGCAACATTTTGTCGGGCGAGAGGCCGATTCCAGGAACCGTGTTGGCGGGAGAGAATGCCGCTTGTTCGATCTGCGCAAAGAAATTTTCCGGATTGCGGCTCAACGTCATCGTGCCGACCCGGATCAGCGGGTAATCGGCGTGCGGCCAGATCTTGGTCAAATCGAAGGGGTTGAAGCGGTAGTTCCTGGCGTCGGCGTACGGCATGATCTGCACCGACATCGTCCAACGGGGATGATCGCCGCGCGCGATCGCATCGAATAGATCGCGACGGTGAAAATCGGCGTCGTTGCCGGCCATTTCAGCTGCTTCGGCGTTGGTGAAGAATTTCATGCCCTGGCAGGTATGGAAGTGGTATTTGACCCAGAATTTCTCGCCGACGGCGTTTATCCACATATAGGTATGCGAACCGTAACCGTTCATGTGTCGCCATGTGCGAGGCAGGCCGCGCTCGCCCATGACGTACGCGACCTGATGGGCTGTCTCGGGATTGCTGGTCCAGAAGTCCCACTGCATATTATTGTCGCGCAAGCCTGAATCCGGCAAACGCTTCTGGCTACGGATGAAGTGCGGAAACTTCATCGGATCGCGCACGAAGAATACCGGTGTGTTGTTGCCTACCAGATCGTAGTTGCCCTCGGTAGTGTAGAACTTCAAGGAAAAACCACGCACATCGCGCCATGTGTCGGGGCTGCCCGACTCGCCTGCGACAGTGGAAAAGCGCGCGAGCATCTCGGTGCTGACGCCTTTCTGAAACAGCGCGGCGGCAGTGTAGGCCGAGACATCCTCGGTGGTCTCGAACATGCCGAAGGCGCCGGCGCCTTTGGCGTGCGGTTGCCGCTCCGGCACTTTCTCGCGATTGAAATGTGCCATCTGCTCCAGGAAATGCGCATCGTGAAGCACGATAGGCCCGTTCGCGCCTATCGTCAGGGAATGACGGTCGCTCTGGGCGGGTGCGCCGCTGCCTGTCGTGGAACCAGATATCGGCATCGTTCTCGAATCTGCCATATTCACCTCTGAATAAAAATTTGGAATGGGTAGCGGCGCCTGCGCCGCCACCGGACGATTACTTCACAGTTGCAGCCGCATTTTCGATCAGTTTTGCCACGATTTTCGGATTGGACACCATCACGACGTGCGAGGCGCCCTTCACCGCGACGGTCTGTTTGGACTTGGCGCGGTCGGCCATGAACTTGAACGCCTGCGGCGGAATGTTCTTGTCCTTTTCGCCGTAGACAAACCATGATGGGATGGTTTTCCAAGCCGGTTCGGTCGCAGGTTCATTCAGCGCGGCTTCGGTGACCGGCCGCTGCTCGGCCGCCATCTGTTTTGCAATGCTGAGCGGAACGTCCGCTGCAAACTGGTCGTGGAATTTGTCCTGCTGAATATATAGGTCGTTGCCGCCGCCCGGAAGGGTGACCGGCGCTGCGAGCGTCGGGCCGAGCGTGCTGCCGGGGAACTTGCCGGAGAGTGCTGCAGCGCTTTCGCCGACATCCGGCGCGAAGGCGGATACATAGACTAGCGCCTTGACGTTGGCGTTTCCGTAGGCGGCTTCGCTGATGACCGGGCCGCCATAGGAATGGCCGACCAGGATCACCGGCGTTTTGACGCTAGCCAGGATACCGGCGACGTACTGCGCGTCGCCCTTGACGCTGCGAAGCGGATTGGCGGCTGCGATGACCGGAAAGCCGTCCTTCTCAAGAATAGCGATTACGCCATTCCAGCTTGACGTGTCGGCGAACGCACCATGCACCAGGACTACGGTGGGTTTTCCGGTTTGAGCGATAGCCGGCGAACCGGCTGCCGCGAAAGCGGCGGCTACGAAGACGATGAGCATTTTTTTCATACAATTTCTTTCGATTAAACATGCATGCCGGGCCAGGCCCGGCAGAATTTCAAGCGGCGATGAATGCAAGAACGTCGGCATTGAACTTGTCGGACTCGGTTTGTGCGAGCCCATGCGGGCTGCCCGGATAGACCTTGAGCTGAGCGCCTTTCACGATCTTGGCGCTTTTTTGCCCGGATGCCGCTATCGGCACGATCTGATCGTCGTCGCCGTGGATGATGAGTGTCGGCCGGTCGATCTTTTTTAGATCGGCGGTGTAGTCGACTTCCGAAAATTCACGGATGCAGTCATACAGCCCCTTGATGCCGCCTTGAAGGCCTTGCAGGCGGAAACTTTCGCGCAAGCCTTCGTTGATCTTTGCGCCAGGGCGGTTGAAGCCGTAGAACGGCATGCTCAGGTCGTAGAAAAACTGCGAGCGGTCGCCGGCGGTACCTTTGCGGATGCCGTCGAACACCTCCAGCGGCGTGCCTTCCGGATTGGTGGGCGTCTTCAGCATCAGAGGAGGGACGGCGCCGACCAGCACTACCTTGGCTACGCGCTTCGTGCCGTGACGGCCGATGTAATGCGCCACTTCGCCGCCGCCGGTGGAATGGCCGATCATGATAACGTTCTTCAGGTCGAGTTTTTCGATCAGTTCCGCCAAGTCGTCGGCGTACTGATCCATTTTGTTGCCCTCCCAGGTCTGCTCCGAACGGCCGTGGCTGCGGCGATCGTGGGCAATGACCCGATAGCCTTTCTGGCCAAAAAACAGCATCTGGTTATCCCAAGCGTCGGCGGACAGAGGCCAGCCGTGCGAGAAGACGATCGGTTGGCCTTTGCCCCAGTCCTTGTAGTGCAGGCTGGTGCCATCCTTGGTGGTGATTGAATCCATATTGTGTGCTCCTTGTCGTTGAGTCTCGGATCGAGACGGTTGCGCTTGCGCCGATGATTCGGCAACCGCAGCCAGGCTGGTCACGGCGAGTGCCGCGACCGCGCTCTTGCCGCCGGCCAATAAGATGCTCCGACGCGAGGCTGAAACACCTTGCTGCGGCGGGATGGCAGTTTTTGGGTTCATATCCGTTTTACTCCAGGTTTTTCGATTTCAATCCATATGCCGAATGGCATACGTGCCGCGGACGCAGAGTGCGTCATGCATATCGACTTCAAGAGTGCTTTGCATCATGCAATCCTCGGTAGCCTCACTGTACGCAAGACGCACTCCTGGAGAAATCATCTATGCGATGATTCAAGGTATCTCTAGGTTGGCGAGGCCTATACAAAGGTTTGCCTTGCCATCGGCGCCGGGTGCGCCGACAGCGAAATTCCGTCTCTGTGCGGATCCGTTGCAGCGCGCGCTGCGAATGCTTTCGTTACGCCTGCTCGATAGTAAACTTCAGTATGGTTCCCACGGGATCGCGCGGACTTGCAGTCAACGTCCCGCCATGGGCTTCGACAATCGATCGGCAGATGGACAGCCCCATGCCCATGCCATTTTCCTTGGTCGTGAAAAATGGTTCGAATATCCGAGGGGCCGCAGCGGGATCGATACCGCGGCCTCCGTCTTCCACCGCTACCTGTACACGGCCGGCGGCATCGACCGTGGACACCACTGCCATAGTTCGCGGCGACATCGCTTGGCCCGCCATGGAATCCGCGCTGTTCATGAGTAAATTGAGCACTACCTGCTGTATCTGCACACGATCCCCATTGACCAGGCGTTCAGTGTCGATGCCATTTTGTTCCAGCATGATCTGATGTTCGCGCAACTGGCCCTGCAACAAGGCGATGACTTCACGAATGGCTGCATTGATATCGAATATCGCAAACTGCGGTGCGGCTTTCTTCGCCATCCCGCGCATGGCCTGGATAATGCTTTTCGCCCTCTTGACACTACTCACGATGTGGTTGAGCATCAGGCGCGCTTCTTCGATATCGGGTGTCGCTCGCTCCAGCCAACGCAGCGCGGCGTTGGCTGACGTATCGACCGCGCTGATCGGCTGGCTGACTTCGTGCACGATCGAGGCCACCAGTTCGCCCATCGCCGTCAACCGCCCCACCCTTGCCAATTCTCCTTGTGCGCCGCGTAACGCCTCTTCAACGCGCGCGCGCTGCTGGTTCTGCTCAAGCAGGTCTTCGTAAAGACGGGTATTTTCCAGCGCGATAGCAGCCTGCGATGCAAGTACCTCAAGAACCGTCGCTTTCTCCTGCGTGAAGGCGCCGGCGGCAATATTATTTTCCAGATACAGCAGCCCCACGAGGACAGACTGCTTGATGAGCGGCACGCAAAGAATGGAGCGCGGCCGATGGCGTTGAATATAGGTATCTTGCGCGAATATCCCGGCAGCGCGGGCGTCATCGACGACCATGCATTCCATCGTGCGCACCACCATTTGCACTAACGCAACCGGCAAGATGTCGGGCGAGAGGTCCGCAGGCTGCTGTACTACTGCGATCGCATTGGAACGAATCGTCGCCTGCGCCTGGATTTTCCATTTGCCGTCGCGCAGGATGGCCAGCACGCCTTTTTCCGCACCCGCGTTTTCCAACGCGGTCCGCATCATTGTCTCGACAAGCCGCGTGAGAACAATCTCGCTTGCCAGCGCCTGCGAGACTTTGACGACCGCATTGACATCAAGCTGCTGGAACCGATCCAGCCCGCTTGCAGGAGGCACCGAGGTTTCATGCAGATAAGGGTAGCGCCGGTCGAGCTGATCTACCTTGCCCAGGGCACCCCAGCGCAAATATGCCCGGCGCGCATGACGCAGATAGGCGCGCTCGACGATATCGTGGCCACGCGCGCCGTAGAAATTGGCGGCAAGCTCGCCCGCCATGGCTTCATGCTGCGGAAAATGATGCGCGCGGGCATGATCGAGTGCTTCCTTGTAAGACTCCTCCGCGTCGATCGTGCGCCCTTCGATTCGAGCGATCTCCGCCGAAACCAGCGCCAGCCGGCCCGCGAAATTGTCCGGTCCGCAGCGTGCCCAGACCGACAACATCGCAAGATGCATTTGCAGCGCCTGCCAGGAAGCATCTTTCTTGTCCGGATCGCGGCACGCCCGAGCATGGGCGAGCGCGCCGTAATAGTGGAAATCGGCGCTCTCGATGAACGACCGTGCCGAGGACACCGACGCTGCAGCCTGCTGCTCCGCCGCGAGCGCCCCGGCGATATCATCAAATGCCAAGTAGGTTTGTAGCCGGTATACCCAGTAGGAAAATTCCACGAGTGTCTGGAAGCTGCCCGGTTGCGGCTCGCACATCTCCTCCACATTCTCATCTCGTCCGTCGCGGCCTTGAAAGCGGCGGATCAGCGACAATTGCGAGAGCAATGCATCGACGACGAGCTTGAAGTTCGCCTCTCGCGCAATGGCCAGCGCAGATTCCACTTCCAGCCGTATATCGCCCAGAGACACGCCGCCTACGAGCATGTTGCTCACCAGATTGCGGCCGCAATAGACGGCGAAACTGCGGTCGCCGCTTTCAATCGCGGCTTCATAGGCTTGCCTGATATAGCCGTAACTCAGGCTGATCGGCCTGGTCCATGGCAGGACAAGTACGCCGAAGCACATATAAACCCGCGACTTATAACGCGACAAGCCGTGCTGATCGACCAGGGATAGCGCCAATTTTCCGAACGCGTACGAAGTCGCATAGTCGCCGTAGCGCGATCCGAAAACCTGATTCATGCAAACGTACGCATAGCACGAAGCATCGCAATGGCCATGCTCGAGGCTCAGATTGACCATCCTGATCAACAGAAAATCGGTCAGGTTGGCATCGATGAAGAGCGCAGGCGGAATCAGATCGGCGAACACCTCCATGACCGCCTGCCAGATCGGCTCCTGCGCGGCAGGCACTTCAGCCAGCGCTTGGATCTCGCGTCCGGAAAGCAAGCGATGGAGCTGTTCGAATTCCCGGTCGACCTCTTCATTCGTCGGGCGCGACGGCACTTCCAGCCGCGATTTCTTCAGAAAATCCAGGCCGATCTCCAATGCCATATCGGGCCGGTTTAGCATCGTATAGAGCGCCGTGCGCAAGCGAGCCAGATCGGCGCCGAACAGGACATCGTGCGTCGTGTGCTCAAGCATGGCGAGGCGCGTTTCCGCAGCCGTCAGGGAGCCTGTCATGAACTCGCATTCGCCGCAGAGAAACTGGGCCATGCGCGCATGTTCGCTGTCCGGCATTCCATCGAGCAGATCGACGGCGGCCTTGAAATAAATCTGCGCGGCATGGTGCGCAACGGCGGTCTTCGCATGGCGGCCCGCTTGCAGATTCAGGAGCGCGAAGCGCAAACGTTCTTCCTGCGAGGAGAACAGATTCTTGCCCCGATTGATCTGGTTGACGACCTCGAATAACGCGTCGTTGCTGCGCCGTTCGATGTCATAGCGCATGGCGAATCTGCGGCCGATCTCCAGATGCATGCCGCTGCGATCATCCTGCGCAATTGACGCATAGGCGGCCTCGCGTATGCGGTCGTGCCAGAACACGTACGCATCGCCGTCTTGATAAATACAATTCGCCTCGACTGCGACATCCAGGCTGTTCTTTAATGCGTCTCGCGGAAGGCCGCTGGCAAGCGCGAGCGTGGCCACCGATGCACGGTCGCCGAGGCACGATAGATATCGCAGCGCGTTCTGCGCGTCCGCCGACAATAGATCGAGCTTCTGCAGTATGAGATCGACGACATTGTCCGAGTAGCGGAGCGAACGGATCTTGTCCAGATCCCATTTCCACGATTTCCTGTCATGTTCGAATTCGAGTAAGCCTTCGCGCACCAGCGCGACGATGAACTCTGTCATGAAGAACGGATTGCCGTCTGTTTTTTGCCTGACGAGATCGGCCAGCGGCACCACGTGCTCCAGGTCGCATTGCAGCGCCTGCCCAAGTAGTTGCGTAATTGAAGGAAATGCCAGCGGTTCCAGCTCGATGGACGATATGCGGCCTGGATCCGAGCCGAAGCCTTGCCGCACAGGGTGGTCGGGCGCCATTTCGTTCGAGCGCACAGCGGCAATAACGAGTATGGGGCGTTCGCTCTGTTCTGTCAGCAAACGCTCGATCACGGTCAGGGTGGCAATATCGGCCCACTGCAAATCGTCGAAAAAAAGAACCAGCGGGTGCGCCGGTAGCGCGAAGGCCGCAATGAGCCGGGCCCATGCCTGAAGGAAACGCTCCCGCTCGACATGCGGCTCAAGTTTTGGCGTGGACGTGAAATCGCCCAGGATAGCGTGCAGGGTCGGGATGGTAGGCTGCAATAATTCGCCGGCAGCGCCTACCGCATCGGCAATTCTCTGCCGCCAGATCAGGAAATCGTCTTCGCTTTTGCCGAGTATAGGCCGCATCAAGTCGTCAACCATTTGCGAGAGACTTGAATAGGGAATGATTTTCTTCCCTTCTGTGCTCTTGCCTACGGCAATAAGTGCATTCGAGCGTTGCCGTATGCGGCTGATTGCCGCGCGTACGAGTGTAGATTTTCCGACGCCGGAATAACCCGACACCAGGACCAATTCCAAACCGCCACCCGCAGCGACGCGATCAAAACGGGCGAGCAGCATTTCGAGTTCCGCTTCCCGCCCCAGCAATTGACCTGTCTGATTGAGGCGTAGAAAAAGGTTGTCCGTGTCCAACGTAAAGGTATCGATGCGACCGACTGCCCGCAGCATCTGTGCGCAGCGCCGCAGGTCGGCCAGCAGGCTCCCGGCGTTCTGATAACGATCTTCGGGCGCCTTTTCGAGCAGTTTCAAAACGATGAGCGAGAGTTGCTCCGGCACCGGCGCGCAGGCCGAGGGCGACGCAGGACGCTGCGTGGCGTGCGCATGCACCCAGGCCATGGCGTCGTCGGCGCGGAACGGCCGCGTGCCCGTGAACAGCAAGTAAAAAATGCAGCCTAACGCATAAAGATCGGCGCGCGCATCGACGGGCACATTCATGCGACCGCCAAGTTCCGGCGCCATATACGCGAAACTGTCGCTACCCCATGCCAATTGGCCCGGAGCCTCGAACTGCGGCGCCCGCGTTGCGAAGGCGAAACCGGTCAAGCGGGTTGTCCACTGATCCGACAATTTATTTACCAGGATATTATCTGGGCGGATATCTCTATGGATGACCGACCGGTCATGCATGCTGTCAATTGTCGCGACCAGGTTTATGGCCAGAGACAGGGACTCATTGATCTCTAATGGACGGCCGCACCACTCCGTCAGGAGGCGGCCGCCGAGATCGTCCAGGACAAGTACGAGCCGGTCGCCATATGGCGATAATGCTATTGGCATGACGGCCCAAGACGAATCGAGCGCCGTCCGGAATGCATATTCCCGCTGCAAGCCGCCCAGCCCCGCGACCGGAGCATCTCCTGCTGCGTATCCCGCTATCAGGACTGTCGACGCGTCCGCGCCAGCCGCGCGATGCAGTGGAAGCTCGCCGCTTCTCAACAATGCGAGGGTATACGTCGACAACGAAGGCATGGGACGAAGGTCTTGTGAATCGGAAAACTGGTGCTGTCCGCAGTCGGGATCAAGGCCGTAGCGGTCAGGTCGGCAGAGTGCCGACCTGACGAGGCATGGTGTCTGGCCAAGCGGCGCAATAAATCATTGCGGTGTGTGCAACGCAATGAGATCACGCCGCTCGCACGTCGATGATCATTACGCCTCCGCAGCGGAAGAATTCCCAGCCGACCCGCCGGCGGTCGACATGGGATGTGCGCTACGTTCGTGGACATGGGCGGTAGGTGTGCGGTCGATCAGCAGGCTGAGCAGTTCCGGGCGACTGTAGTGACCGCGGGAATCCATCAGTTGTTTGCGCTTGTCGATCAGCGTGAAGTCAAGATCGGCAATCACCACGCCTTCACCGGTGCGCAGCGGTTCGCCCAGCAACTGGCCTTCAGGCGAAACAATCGCCGTAAAGCAGCCGCTGGAGATCGGCCCGATGCTGCAGCCGGTGTCCTGCATGATCTGCGCCTGCTGATCCGCGTCCAGCCAGGCGGTGGCATTAACGACGAAACAGCCGGCTTCCAGCGCATGCTGGCGGATGTTGACTTGCATTTGCTCGGCGAAAAGATCGCCCGCAAACGAGCCGGGATACATCGCCGAATGAATCTGCTCGCCATCGGCCATCAACGCATAACGCACCAGCGGGTTGTAGTGCTCCCAGCACGCCAGTTGGCCGATGCGGCCGACGGCGCTGTCGACAGCACGCAGCCCGGAACCATCGCCTTGTCCCCAGATCATGCGTTCATGAAAAGTCGGCGTAATCTTGCGGCGGCGCTGGATCAGGGTGCCGTCCGAGTTGAATAACAATTGCGTGTTGTAAAGCGTGCCGCCATCGCGTTCGTTGACGCCGATGGAAACCACCATGTTGGCCTGCCTGGCAGCTTCGCCGATGGCGTCGGTGGCGTCCGAGGGTACGGTCACCGATTGTTCAAGCAAGCGCAGGTATTCTTTGCCGACCTTGATGTCGTAGGCAGACTGGACGAAGGAAAAATAAGGGTAGTACGGCACCACTGTTTCCGGAAAAGTAGCAAACTGCACACCTTCGCGACCAAGTTCAATGATTTTCCGGACCACTTTTTCCACTGTACCTTCGCGGCTATAAAGTACAGGACTGATTTGTACGGCGGCGGCTTTCACGATAGTCATTGTGGATCTCCACTGGTGGTTAGATGCTGAGGGGTAAATGGCACTTCTGCACGACTCACGGGCAGGTGCAGGAAGAATGGCGGCGAAAAATTGATTTCGATGGACTGGAGTGCTTGGTCACGACTCGACTGAATCTGCATCGGTGGCCATGTAACCATGAGTTCGCATCATATTTTCCAGGATATATTAGGTCTAATCCTACCCACGAGCGACATATAGCTGTAGCCCGATTCTATCTATTTTTTGCCCAATACTCTCCCTCGTTAAATAACTGTCGTCACGATGGGCAACATCGCGATATAGGCTCGCCGCTCAACACACCAATATGCCAAGCGGCTCCAACGCGCTCTTCGTGTCGACTTCACGATACCTCACCACTCTAACGGCAACATTTTTATGAGAACCCCACCCGTTCCATCGTGCCGATATGTCTGCCCAGCAATTGCGTGACCCGATCAACATCGTTATCTTTTAACGCATCAATGATTAATCGATGATCCTGGTCCGAACGCGGCTGCCATCCGCGCAGCAGCCCGGCGGCAAACAAATAGCGCGAGTTCATCAGCATCAATTGCTTGAGTGTTGCGAGAAGGCGAGGCATGCCGCATTCACTTACGAGGATTCCATGGAAGAGGCAATTGGCTGCATCCCATTCAGGTAACGAGTTCGCCTGTGAGCATGTGTTTTGCGCAGCCTCCAGTTGTGCGATATGAGCATCGGTGAGCTTCGGTACGCTGTATTTGAGTGCCAGCATTTCCAGCGCTGTACGCATCTCGACCATTTCCTTGATGGATTCGTTGCTCAAGGTAGTTACGCGCACACCACGCCGGGGCAAGGCGACAACCAAACCGAGCGCTTCAAGCCGCTGGAACGCCTCACGAACGGGGACGTGACTAATATTGAACTCACTGGCCACGTGGTCTTGCCGCAGCGCTTTCCCGCCCTCAATTTCACCGCGCACGATGCGCGCACATAAAATTTCAGCGATGCGTGCAGCCGCCGTTTGTAGCTCACTAGCGGCATTTCGGATTAATTTCATAGATTATCTATAAAAAAATCGATTGTTTGGTTAATTTTAATAAACATAGAATAGCAAAGACCCATTTTTGAATTTAAAAGATTTTAATTTTAAAATTATAGATAATTTTAATTATATCCATGAGGACACCGACTTGAGCGGTTTCCTCCATGGTTAACCGGACTTTTGCATGCATTCATCTAGCGCCCCCAGCACCCCCACGATGCCGGCTTCTTCGCACATTCCGACTGTTTCATCCGAGAGAAGTCAATGACGATTGCCGGCACTATTCCATTGCATGAGCAATCGGTTCGACGAGAACCGTTGGTCTGGCGTGAGGAATTCTGCGGCGGCGCCTGGCTTCTGGGGGATTACGCGGATGTCGCCGCTGCCCTGCGCGATCAACGATTTTCTGTGAACCGCACAGGGCGTTGGGTCAACAGCAGCATTGATCCGGGACTGACCGATAGCGCAAAAAGAGAAGAAGAAAAAAACAAATTGCGCGAATTCAAACGCATCTTGGCGCGCTCTTTGCTGTTCATCGATGGCAGTTCGCATACGCGTTTGCGACGGGCCATGCAGGCCGGATTCAGCGCCTCTTCCTTGCAACGACGCAGCCCGAAAATTGCAGCCATTACTGGCAGCCTGATACAAAATATTCTGGCTCGGCAAACTTGCAACCCCGTCGGCCAGCCTATCGTCACTTTCGATTTCATTCGCGACTTTGCGCGCCCCTTACCGGCAATGGTCATAGCCGACCTGATGGGTATTGCTCCAGATGCACAAGCTGAATTCATTGTTGCCGCGGCGGATATCGCCGCATTTATCGGCAGCCCGACACCGACCATGGAGCAAGCCCAATCTGCTCAAACGGCTGCAACGCAGATGTTTGACTACTTCCGAGACGTTCTCGAACAACCACAGCATGCAATACGCGATGACCTGCTCACTTTGCTCCGGCACCAAAAACACCAAGGAGCGATCACAGCCACGGAACTGATGGCCCAGTGCTGCACCTTGCTCTTCGCAGGGTACGAGACGACACGCCATTTGCTGGGCAGCGGCATGCTGGCATTGTTGCAGCATCCAACCCAATGGCAGGCGCTTAAAGATGCGCCGGAGCAGTTGCCAAAGGCATTGCGGGAGTTATTGCGTTATAACAGCCCGGTGCAATACACCGGCCGCCGTTTGCGTGAGGATGTCGTCATGCATGGGTGTCTGCTCCGCAAAGGTCAACTGGTGATTCTGGATATCGCCGCCGCCAATCGCGATCCTCACCGCTTTGACAACCCCAATCAGTTGGATATCGCCCGAGATGAAGGCAATCACTTGTCTTTCGGACATGGCTCCCATGCATGTATCGGCGCGATGTTGACTTACATGGAAGCAGAAATCGCCTTTCGGGCGTTGATGCGCGCCCTGCCCCGCATGCAGCTCGCTTCGGCCACCCCGCAGTGGCAAGCCAACGCCGCGTATCGGGGATTGGAATCATTGCCTCTGACATGTGTCCTCACACAAGAGACTTCACTTTCCGTGACGAAGCAAACTCTGTTGACGGAGGTCAGGCGTGGATAATTTCCAGACTGCGTTAGCGCAATTGCAATCGCAGCATCTGCTCCGCAAGCGACGCGTTGTCCAAGGCCCGCAAGGCCCTGTTTTGCAAGTAGATGGCGCATCTTATCTGTCGTTTTGCAGCAATGATTATCTCGGTCTGGCCAACCATCCCGAACTGATTGCAGCAGCGCTGGCTGGAATGGCAGAATTCGGCATAGGCGCCTCAGCCTCGGCGTTGATCAGCGGCCATAGCGCCGCCCATGAGGCCTTGGAGCAACAATTGGCCGCTTTCGTCAACATGCCGAGCGCCCTGTATTTTTCCAACGGTTATATGGCCAATATGGGAACCATCGCTGCGCTGGTCGGAGCGGGCGACACGATATTTTCGGACCGCTTGAACCACGCTTCCCTGATCGATGGCGCGCGGCTCTCCCGTGCCGAATTTAAAGTCTATCCGCACAGCAATACGACCGCACTGTCCCATCTCCTGGAAAAGTGCAAAAGCCCTCGCAAGTTGGTGGCGACCGATGCAGTGTTCAGTATGGATGGTGATATTGCACCACTCGCAGAATTGCTGTCCCTTTGCGAGCGGTACGATGCCTGGTTGCTCGTGGACGATGCACATGGCTTCGGCGTCCTGGGGCCTCAAGGACGCGGAAGCCTTCAGCGCGGTGGACTTGATTCGGACCGTCTCCTCTACATGGGTACGCTGGGCAAGGCTGCCGGTGTCGCAGGCGCCTTCGTCGCCGCCAATAGCAATGTAATTGCCTGGCTACTGCAGCGGGCACGCACCTACATGTTCACGACGTCCAATCCTGCCTTGCTGGCCACTGCAGTTTCCGCCAGTCTGAAACTGATCGCCGCCGATGAATGGCGTCGTACCCGCCTCAAGGAATTGGGCAATCAATTGAAGCAGGCCCTGCATGACTTGCCGTGGCCACTGATGCCATCTGAAACAGCCATCCATCCGCTAATCGTTGGCGATAACAAGACCGCTCAGAGACTAATGCAACTGTTGAGAGAACAGGGAATTTGGGTGCCCAGCATCTGTCCGCCGACCGTCCCGAAGGGTACTGCGCGCCTGCGCATTTCTTTGAGCGCACTGCATACGAGGACGCATGTGGAGCAACTGGCAAGGGGATTGACCCAAGCAACTGCGATTCTGGGAAGATAGTTAAGGCCCTGCTGCCTCAAACGCACGGAGCGCATTCAGAGGCGGGAGCTTTGGCATAATCATTCTGGAAAAATTTAGTTTTTCTAATCCAAATAACATAGATCATCTTGATTGTTATGCCGCATATATTTCAATATACTGGCCTGGAAATCTACCGACATCTCTGTTCAGATTATTGCAATAATTTAGGAAATATAAATCATGTATGCCTCATTGATCTGGTTGGCTCTCGGCGCTTTTGCCATCGGCACGGAAGGTTTTATGATATCGGGCATCTTGCCCAGCATGGCCCACGGTCTCGGCGTATCGGTCGCAAAGACTGGTCAACTGGTTACCATCTTTGCTTTCGCGTATGCGATCGGTTCTCCGCTGATCGCGATGGCGACCCATTCGCTGTCGCGCCGCAGTCTGCTGATCTTGTCGATGGCGGCCTTTGCCTTTTCCAATTTGCTGGCGGCGGCTGCGCCAAACTTTGCCGTGCTCGCATTTGCGCGCGTGCTGCTGGCGCTTTCGGCCGGCACCTTCATGCCGACGGCAGCTTCTTATGCTTCTTCCACGATCGAACCCGCACGTCGCGGTAAAGCGCTTGCCTTTGTCTACAGTGGCATGACCGTTGCACTCGTGATTGGGGTACCGATCGGCACGCTGCTTGCCGCATGGTTTAGCTGGCGTGCTACTTTCGCTAGTGTCGCGGTGCTGGCTTTCTTTGCCCTGGTCGGGATCGTGGCGAAGCTGCGCGCGTCGCCGACTCTGCCCGATGTCGGCTTGAGGGAACGGCTTGCCGTGGCACGCCGGCCAGAACTGTTGGCGATCCTCACTTTGACGACGCTCGCCGCACTCAGCGCTTTCAGCATCAACACCTATTTCGGCGCCTACCTTGAAGGCGTGTTCAATGTCTCTTCGCAAGGCGTCGCACTGTTCCTGTTCGGAATCGGTGTCGCCGCAGCCTGCGGGAACGCACTCGGCGGCTATGCATCGGATCATTGGGATACACGACGCTATCTGCTGGTTGTCTACCTGGTCATGGCCGCCTCGTTTGCATCCCTCGCAGTATTGGCGACTTTTGCGCCGGCAACCTGGGCGCTCATCGGTGTCGCTGTAGCAATCATGTCCTGGGGACTGTTCGGCTGGTCCTGGCCTACTGTGCAGCAGCACAGGCTTGTGACCGCCGATCCGCAAATGGCATCAATCACCCTATCGCTCAACGCCTCCGCTCTTTATCTCGGCGCGGCGATGGGAGCGGCGCTGGGATCGGCCACGATCCGGTTTGCAACGCTGGCTAATATCGGCGTCTCCGGCTCGGTGTGCGCGCTGATCGCATTCACGTTTCTTTTGACGGTGGGAGGGCGCGCGGCGCGCAGGGCAAACCGGGCGCACCAGGCGGTGTAGATTTAGGTTACATGGCTTCAGTCCCGTAATGAATAAAAACCCGTCATATTTCGCCATGAAAAAACCCCAAAGGTTGGATTTAATGTCCAACTCTTTGGGGTCAGTTCATTGGCCTTTTGCCAGATGCGGGTTTTGTTACTAAATATCCTGCCCGAGCGCAGAACGACCGAAGGTTCTGGTGCGCTATGCGGCCGATGTG
>DASYCG010000176.1:0-9354 GCA_036500325.1 Herbaspirillum sp.
AAGTCTTGGTCTTCTGATTGAGTCGGGGTCATATATCAAATTTCAGCATAAAACTTCAGATAATTATCGATGTTACCTTGCCAATATTGACCGTACCCCAAAATCAGTATCGCTCATTAGTAGAAATTTCCGACTTCTGACCGTATCGAGGCCAAATCTATATTGATGTGCTCTTTGAAGTGAACGATACCGAATATCAAAAACTTGAAGCGTTCTTAGAAAATCCGGATGGCACGATGAAATTCGATACCGCATGGTTTCGCAGTTACCGACTTGAATATTGCATGAAGAATGCACACCACGACGTGCTGGGATTCTGGGAGTATTTGGAAATTACCTGATCACGTAATTTAATCCGGAATGTAAAAAACTCACCGCAGTGAGTTTTGGGGCGTGCATAAGTGAATCATATCAACTTGGTATCTGAATCTGTTACTCGCCGGGCATCACGCCTTTGAGATATTTAAATTTCAGCGGCCATCCTTGTTGATTTGGTTGAACAACGCCTTCAGTTTCGACGGTCTGCAGGATTTTTCCATCTGCATCTTTCGTCACAGAGATGGATTTCGTATAGCTGGTTGAGACGCAGCCGGTTATGGTCAGTACGATGAAAATCGTCCCGGCTATTGTTATGTATTTCATTTTTCCCTAATTTTAGTTGTAATTATGTACGTCAGTTATCTGCCAAACCCGGCAAATAATGAGAGATGATTATAGGCCATAGAACGACCGGTTACCGACTTGAATTTTGCAAGAAGAATGCACACCACGACGTGCCCGTCTTTTGGGAATACCTGCTCGAAATTACTTGAACCGATATTTTCTCCGTCCTGTGCGAATATGGCCGTCGTATTCTCGAGTTTCATGATTACCTCGACCGGCCAATATAAATGACAACCGCCAATATGGACTGTGCTCGTTCACTACGATCTACCGATGCAGCGAAGCTTCGTACAAATCTGTTGGATGAACCGCAGGTCGCACCGCTTACCGAATACGTCCGCCAACTTGGAAAGAAGCACCCAACTTGGGAATTTCCAAATTTCGATCCACTCGACGGCGGCTGCGGCGCCGGGGTGGTGAGTACTAGCGCCGCGACTATCCTGAACGGCGGAGGCATGGCAGGCGGTAACGGCGGCAAGGGTGCGGATGATCTCGCCGGCGGTGGCGGTGGTGGCGGTGATGCTCTGGTGACAACTGCCGGCGCCATCACTTTAACGAATATCGGCAGTATGAATGGTGGTGATGGCGGTGCCGGCGGCGGGAGTGCCGGAGGTAATTTCGGTGGCGGCGGTGGCGGCGGGGCTGGTGTCGATTTGGGTATCGGTGGCAATTCTATCACCAACCTCGGCAGCATTTCGGGTGGTACAGGAGGGGCAAGCTTGCTGGGAGGTGCCGCCAACGGCCGCGGCGGCGCCGGCATCACCACCTTCGGCAACGATATAATCAATAACACAGGCAGCATTATCGCCGGCGTGGCGGGCGATGGCGTCACACGTGCCGATGCGATTTTATTCAATGGCGCCAATAATCAATTGAAACTGCAGGGCGGATCAAATATCGTCGGCAATCTTGAATTGTCCAACGGTGGCGGCGCCACCATTTCCGCGCTGAACGGCGGCCTGAGCCTCTCCAATGACATCGTTCTTGGTAGCGCCTCCGACCTGTCTTTCGATACCAGTGTCGCCGGCCTCACGGTCGCCGGCATTATTTCCGGCGCGGGTACGGTCACTGCAAACGGCGGCAGCGGCAGCCTGATAATCACGGGTAACAATACCTATACCGGCATTACCACCATTAATGCAGGCAACACCTTGCAAGTAGGTAACAACGCCGCTAGCGGCTCCCTTGGCACCGGTGCCGTGGCGGATGCCGGCACCCTGATTTTCAATCGAATCGATGCAGTCATAGTGGCCAACGCCATCAGTGGCGGCGGTGTACTTAACCAATCGGGAACAGGCACCACAATTCTCACCGGCGCCAATAACTATAGCGGCGCCACCACAGTCACCGCCGGCACGCTGCAGATCGGCAATGGCGGAACCGTCGGCAGCCTGGGTACCGGTGCAGTGTTAATCGATACCGGCGCTATCCTGAGCTTTAATCGTAGCGATACTGTGACGGCGATTAATGATATTGGCGGCACCGGCACGCTTAACAAGAACGGGAGCGGCAACCTTATCCTGACCGGCACCAATTCTTTTTCCGGTAATACCAATGTCAATATCGGTACGCTATCGGTCAATGGTTCCATTGCGGGAGACATCACAGTCAATAGCGGCGCAGCGCTGGGCGGTTCCGGCAGCGTGGGTAATGTCGATCTGCTAAGCGGCGGCATTCTTGCTCCCGGCAATTCCATCGGCACCCTGACAGTCAACGATAATCTCAATTTCGCCGCCGGATCCATTTACCGCGTGGAGGCCAATGCCGCCGGTAGTGCCGACCGTACGGATGTGCTTGGCAATCTTGCCATCAATGGCGGCACTGTGGATGTGCAGGCGGGCGCGGGTAGCTTTGCTCAAAATACGACTTATACAATCCTTACGAATCTCGGCACACGGACCGGCACGTTTGCCGGCGTCACCAGCAATCTTGCATTCCTGACGCCAACACTCTCCTACGATGCAAGTCATGTTTTTCTGAATCTGGCTCGCAATACCGTTAGTTTCAGCAACGTTGCCGCAACACCGAATCAGCGTGCCGTTGCCGGCACGCTGGAAAATGTAGCGGGGGGCGCCAGCGGCGACATGAGTACGGTGCTGACCGCGGTAACGGGTTTGTCTGTCGGGCAGGCGCGCGCTGCCTACGATGCCATGAGCGGCGCCGGCCTGGTAGCATTGCGTCGCTCGGCGCCTGCGTTTGCGAATAACTTCGGCAATCAATTGCGCGCACGCATGGATGCAACAGGCATGTCCGCTTCCGTCGCTTCTTTCGACGGCGTCCAGCTTGCCGCTAATGATCACATCAATGATTTGATGCCGGCGCTGGCGCAAGCGCCCCAGCAACAATACACGCTCGCAGGCGGCATTCCACAAACGCAGACAGACAAGCGGGGCCTTTGGGTGCGTGCTTACGGCAACGATCAATCGACAGACAGCGATGGCAACGCAGCAAGCAATCGCATCAGGAATGCGGGGATCAGCGTCGGCTTCGATACCAGGATTAGCGACAGTTTGGTCATCGGCGCCGCATTGACGCATGGCAGCGCCGATATCGATACGGACAATAACGAGAGTGGCAACTCACGCGGTAATGCAGCGGCGCTATATGCAAGCTATGCGTCCGGCGGCTGGAACTTCAACGGCTCTGCCACGCTGGCGCGCAACGACAACAGCATGCAACGCCGGATGACGTTCGGCGGCATCGATCGCACGGCAAGTTCCGACTTCTACAGCAATACGGTAGCACTGTATGGTGAAGCCACACATGACGTGCCAATGGCCGGCTGGACACTGCAGCCGCTGGCGGGTTTATCGCTCAGCCGCAACATGACGGATGGCTTTACGGAAACTGGTGCGGATGCCTTGAATCTGCAAGTCGCCGGCCAGAACGTCAATTCAGCCAAAACATTGTTCGGTGCGAAAGCGATTTTCGATCTCGACAAGGTGCAATTGCAGCCGCGCCTGATCTGGGGACATGAATTTGGCAATATCAATAGTGAGATGACAGCGCAACTGCAAGGCGCACCAACGCAGTTTGGTATTGCCGGTGTCGATCTGCCGCGCGATACGTTGATCGCGGGCATGACGATTGTCGGCCACAGCAGTGGACAACTGTCGCTATTCGCCGATATGCAGGGAGAATTCAGTTCGCAGCAAACCAATCTGGCCTTGCTGGTTGGCTTGCGTGCTAGTTGGTAACATTGAAGGGAGGCCATGGAAATCGAAAAAACGCATCACGTCGAAGCCGGCGACCCCGCCGAATTTTTCATTATTTTTTCGCGTTAGGTCAGCGGACGGACACACAGTGAACCCCTCGGGCTGGACCAATCAGGTCTCAAGATGTCTTTCTGCACAAGTAGCGGGGCTTAGTCGAAATCGGCTTCGCTTATCGTATAAATCTCCGAAAAGCCCTCATCAAGAGCAGGCGGTTCGAAATTTGAAAAAACATGTTTTATGATGTCCTCCGGTATTTGCTCGTCTGATGGACGCATGCCATTGCGGCTCAATGCCGTCTCTAGCCGGGTATTGATCCATATTGCAGTTACTGGAGTGGACGCAGCCTTGGCAACCGCAAGAATCCTGAGGCGGTGGCGTGCCCCAGGAAGTACGGCATCGACAAATATTGCATTTCCCCCTAGGCGCGCTCTATTTTTTCTGACCCAGGTCGATTTTCCAGAACCCTGAACACCCATTACGACGAATAAATTTTCTCCCATTGTTCTACATTGCAGAGCCGCGTCGAGATCTGCATAAAGTTGTTCCCAGGCTGCGGCATTTCGTTCCGGCGTGAACACGCGTCCGGTACTGGTTTGCAGATAATGATCAGGATTCAAGTGAATCATTTGAGGAGGGTAGAAATGGATTTTTCCAGGCCGCGCGATACCTGATTTGTGGAAGCATGAATCCGAAACTGATTCCGGTATTTAACGAACCCCATTTTTTTATCGCCGGAAAAGCCGTTCTTCGAAAAAAATGCATGCGCTTCTGCTCTGGCAAAACGCGAACTTGGCAGTCACCTGTTAATTCAACATATAGTTTTTGGATAGCGACGCTGTCATCACCACCTGCCTGTCGAGTTGCGACGACAAAATCGAGCATAAATTATTTATTCCGATCGTAAAGGGTAACGCGTTTTATCTCACTGCCGTTAGTGGTCGCCGATGCCGGCCAGCGATACCCAAGCACCGATGATATCGGGTAATAATGTTCTCGGACTTCTCCGATTTGGTTACCGCCAAGCAGGTAAATATGATGATCGTCTGATCGTAGATAGAATCCGACGTGTCCCTTCCAGCTATTGGGATCTTCGCGCGCCAGAATCGTTACACATCCCGGCAGTGGCATCTCCAATGGTTCTCCCCATTCAAGCCAGGATCGAGCCAGCGCGGAAGCGGTGCCTTGAATGCCCGTCTGGGCAAAACACCAGTTTACGAAAGATGAACACCAGGATGCTTTGTCATCGTACCCTCGGATATTTGTATCGTAATGATATTCGGTAATTCGCGGGTTCGACTGTCCGGTCGGAAACTGGCGTATGCCGATCTCATTTTTTGCAATGGACATCCAAGGTGCATGGTTCATACGTGCTTTCGTTGACATTGTCGCTTGCCGGTCTCTATCGCTATTTTGGCAGTCCTACCGACGCATGGGGAAAACCAGCGTAAAGCGCGACCCCGTCTCAAGGCTGCTTTCGACGGCGATCTCGCCGCCGTGCAATTCCACGATGGATTTGACGACCGCCAATCCCAATCCGGTGCTTTCGCTGGAACTGCGGGCGGCGTCGACCCGATAGAAACGGTCGAAAAGATGCGGCAGATGTTCGGTTGCAATGCCGCAGCCGGTATCCGTTACCGAAAGGGCGACGCCGTCCGCCCGCGATTCGGCATGCAAACGGATATCGCCGCCGGCAGGCGTATGGCGCAATGCATTGGCAATGAGATTCGATAGCGCCCGCCGCAGCAGGAGCGGATCTGCGTGTACGGAACAGTCGCCGGAGATGAGCAGTTTGACGCGATGTTCTTCGGCCAGCGCTTCGAAGAAATCGGCGACCTTGCCGAATTCGATGCGGGTCGAGAGCACTTCCGGATGAAGCGCTTGTTGCGCATTATCGGCCCGCGCCAAAAACAGCATGGCCGACACCATGCGCGATAAGCGTTCACCTTCTTCGACCACCACAGCCAAGGTTTCCTGATATTCGTCCGGCAGACGGTCGCGCGATAGCGTGACGCTGGCGGCGGCCACCAGGTTATTGATCGGCGAGCGGAATTCGTGGGCCAGATCCGATGAAAAACGCGACAACTGTTCGAACGATGCTTCCAGGCGGCGCAACATGGCGTCGAAAGTTTGCGCCAGTTCTTGCAAATCGGAGGGCCAGACGCGATTACCGATCCGCACATTCAGTTTTTCTGCATTGATCCGGCCAACCTCGGCGCTGATGGCGCGCATCGGCGCCAAGCCTTGCCGCGCCAAAAGCCAGCCGAGCACGCCGGAAATTACGGTGGCGATTAGCGTCAGCATCGATAGCCGCGTCCAATACGCCTCGATGATTTTGTGATCTCGCGTCACTTCCAGCGCCCCTTCCACGATCCATTGGGAACCGGAATGCCATTTCACCGGCACCGTGGTCAACAGGAAATGTTCCTTGCGTCCGGCGTCTTTCGCCGTGTGCCAGCGCAGGATGGTCGCAGGCGAGGAGATGCCCGGAAACGCCGAGCGCGGCGCCGGCATGTTGGGCGATTCGCTGTACACAGCGCCGGATGGCGAAATCACGCGCAGCGATAGCCTGTCGGTCTGGTCGATATGCTCGCGCCATTCGTGCTGCCAGACATCGGGCCATTTGTTGCGCTCCAGCTTTTCGACGATTTCTTGCTGGATGTCGATCGAACGCTTGAGCTCATCTTCGTTCTTGCGGTTGATCTGCTGGACCAGTTCGCGGTATAGCAGACCGGAGACGATCAGCAGAATGGCTGCCATCGCCAGCGAAAAAAATAGCGCCATGCGCAGTGTCATCGACCAGCGGCGCGGGTCCATGCGCTCAGCCGCGAAGTTCCCGAAGTTCCATAACATAGCCGGCTCCTCTGACCGTATGCAACAGTTTGACCGGATACGGATCGTCGACCTTGGTGCGCAAGCGCCGGATCGCTACCTCGACCACGTTGGTGTCGGAATCGAAATTCATATCCCAGACTTTTTCCGCCAATACCGCGCGCGACAGCACTTCCCCGGCGCGGCTCATCATCAGCCTGAGCAGCGCAAATTCCTTGGGCGTCAAATCCAGGCGATCTTCGCCCCGGAAGGCTTTATGTTTAAGCAGATCAAGTTGCAAGTTGGCGATTTGCAGCACGGTGGCCGCAGCTTGGGTGCGAAGCGTGCTATCGCGCCGCAGAATCACGCGTATGCGCGCCAGCAACTCGCTGTAGGCAAACGGCTTGACCAGATAATCGTCAGCGCCCAATTCCAAGCCGCGCACCCGGTCGTCGATGTCGTCGCGCGCCGTCAGAAACAGGACCGGTGTTTGCTTGCCGGCACGGCGCGCCGTTTCCAGAATAGTCCAGCCGTCCAGAACCGGCAGCATGACGTCCAGGATGACCAGATCGAAATCGCCGGTCAGCATCAGATGCAGGCCGTCCGGGCCATTGTCGGCGACCACCACCAGCATCCCCGCTTCGCTCAAGCCCTTGGCGAGATAAACAGCCGCAGTGCGCTGATCTTCAATCAATAGTAGTTTGGCCATTTATAGAGTCTGTATTTGTCTAGTGCGCCGCTGCAATTTTTGCCCCAGCTGATCGAACCATACGAACAGAACCGGCGTGATAAACAAGGTAATCATTTGCGAGAATATCAAGCCGCCGACGATCGCCACGCCGAGCGGCTGCCGCAATTCCGCGCCCGCGCCGAGACCGAACGCCAGCGGCAAGGCGCCCATGATCGCACAGAAGGTCGTCATCATGATCGGCCGGAAGCGCATGATGCACGCTTTGCGGATCGCCGCTATCGGCGTCAAGCCTTCCTTGCGTTGCGCTTCCAGCGCGAAGTCGATCATCATGATCGCGTTTTTCTTGACGACGCCGACCAGCAGCAGGATGCCGATCATCGCCACGAAGGTCAGATCGAGGCCGGTCATGCGCAGCGCCAGCAGAGCGCCTACCGCCGCCGATGGGATGCCCAGCAAAATCGTCACCGGATGTATCCAGCTTTCGTAAAGCATGCCGAGCACCACATAGATCACGGCGATGGCGATCAGAATCAGCCAGAGCTGCGTATTTTGCGATTGCTGAAACAGCGTTGCCTGGCCGGCATAAGCGCCGAAGATCGAGCTGGGCAAGCCGATAGCGGCTTGCGCGGCGGCGAAGGCCGCGGTTGCATCCGACAGCGATTTTCCAGGAGCCAGATCGAATGAAATGGTTACCGCCGGCAACTGCCCCTGGTGGTTGATCGCCATGCTGCCTTTGGCGCGGGTGACGCTGGCCAGGGCGCTCAAGGGCACTAGGGCATTGGCGGCGCTGCGCACGTAAATTTTCGACAAATCGCTTTCGTCACGCCGGTTTTGCAGCGCCAATTCCAGGATGACTTGATAACTATCCTCGGGCGCGAAGATCGTTGATACCTGATGGTTGCCGTAAGCGGCGTACAAAGTATTGCGTATGGTCGCCATATCGATGCCGAGCAGTGAAGCCTTGTCGCGGTCTACCGTCAGTTGCGCTTGCAAGCCATTTTTTTGCGCATCGGAATTGAGCCCGACGAAGACGTCCGATTTTTTCAACTCGGCCAGCAAGGTTTCGGCCCAGATGTCCAGTTGGCCGGGGCTGACCGATTGCAAAGTGTATTGATAGGTGCTCTTGGAACTGCGTCCGCCGATCTTCAGGTTTTGGATCGGACTATAGAACACCTGAATGTTCGGCAGAAAAGAGGTCTTCTTTCTGAGCCGGGTCAGAATCGTCGACATATCGGAACGTAGATTCCGATCTTTGAGCGTGATGTTGAACGAGGTCGTATCGTGGTCGACCTTGGAGGTCAGATCGGCGATGTCGGGGTCTTTCATCAGCACGGCTTGCAATTGCTGCAGTACGGCTAGTCGTCCCTCGTAAGACATATCCTGCGGGGTATCGACGTTGGCGGATATTTGGCCGATATCTTCCTGCGGGAAAAATCCGCGAGGCGAAATCGCATACAGCCAGGCCGTGAGGCCGAACGTCGCCAAAGCGATCAGCAGCAGGGCGGGGCGATGCGCCAATGCCCAATCCAGGCCTTTGCCGTATGCGCCGAGCGCGCGTGCAAACACGGATTCGAACGCGCTTCCCCAGCGCGAAGGCGCGTGTGCTTTTTGTGCATGTTCTCGCGCATGTTTGTGTTCATGGGTCAACAACATCGGCACTAACACCGGAATCAAGGTCAACGCCACCGCGGCCGACACCAGGATCGACATCGACACGACAATTGCAAATTCGTGAAACAGCAAACCTATGGCACCCGGCATGAAGAAAATCGGGATAAATACCGCTATCAGCGACACGGAAATCGAGATCACGGTAAAACTGACTTCGCTGGCGCCGCGCACCGCCGCCGCGTGCGGCGTCATGCCGGCTTCTATGTGGCGCATGATGTTTTCCAGCACCACGATCGCATCGTCGACCACCAGCCCGACCGCGACCGTCAGCCCCATCAGCGATATGTTGTCCAGGCTCAGGCCCAA
>DASYCG010000177.1:0-18668 GCA_036500325.1 Herbaspirillum sp.
TTATATGCTGCGCGCCATTTACGAATGGTGCACCGATAACGGCTATACGCCGCATATTGCGGTGGCTGTCGATGCGCAGACACAGGTTCCGATGCAGTTTGTCCGTAACGGTGAGATTGTGCTGAACATCAGTTTCGATGCCACCAGCGGTTTGAAAATGGATAATGACCTGATTTATTTCAGTGCGCGTTTCGGCGGTGTCGCACGGCAGATCTCGGTGCCTGTGGCAAATGTAATCGCGATTTATGCACAGGAAAACAACCAGGGCATGGCATTTGAAGTCACGTCGATGACTGAACGTTCCGGCGCAGAAGCAGGCGAAAACGATACAAGCGTCGAACAACCGGCATCTACCGGTCCGAAGCTGTCATCGGTGCCGGTAGCGAAACCCGACGACGACACGCCACCCGGTCCGGACGATGGCGGCCCGGCAAAAAAAGCCGATCGGCCGACCCTCAAGCGAATTAAATAGAGTATAATTTCGTTCTTCCAAAGTTTCGCTGGCTTAGCTCATCTGGTAGAGCACCTGACTTGTAATCAGGGGGTGGCGGGTTCAAGTCCTGCAGCCAGCACCAGTAGTAAATGAAAAGGCCCACAGTCATGTGGGCCTTTTTACATCACCAGAACGAAACGCACACGTTACTTATTCCGCTTAACAAAAACATCCTCATAAGCCTGATGCCATTTCTCACCCTGATCCAGCGAAGCGGAAGGGTCGATAAACTTCATCGTTGCATTCTTTTGTGCCGTATCGAATTTCTTGCTGGTCGCGATATCATGCTCGTTGAAAAGTGTTTGCTGGGCATCCGTCAACATGAAATCGTAAAACAGCACGGCAGAGTAGGGATGCGGTGCTTTCTTCAACATTCCCAGCGTCTGAAATTGTGCGATCGGCTGCGAAATATTAAACCGCTCGACCGGCGCGCCCTTGTCTTTCATCTGATCGGGGTTATAACTATACAAGGTCAGCGCCAGCGGGACTTCGCCGGAAGCAACCATTTGCCCTAACAGCGTGTGGCCCTTGCGAACGGAAATATCGTTGGTCGCGATAATATCCTTGAACAGCTTGGTTCCCTTTTCTTGGCCGAGCTCCTGAAGAACCGCATTGAACCAAGCCTCGTCGCCTTGTTCTATTCCCAGCTTGCCTTTCCATTTCGGATCCAGCAAATCCTGATAAGTCTTGGGCAGATCTTCTTTTTTAACTTTCCCCGTGTTGTAAGCCTGGACGTACATTTCAATCGAATAACCCACCCAATCCTTATGCGCCGGAATGGCGCGCGGGAAGATGTCGGCGAGGAAAGGCGAGTTCACCGGCTGCAACAGCTTTTCCCGATGCAGTGCTTCCATTTCCGGCGCATTGTTCTGCACGATGTCGAGTTCGTAGCGGCCGCCGCGTGCTTCCGTCACGATTCTTTGCAAGACGTTTTCCGAACTGGCGCGCCACAAATTAACCTTGATGCCATATTTTTTGGTAAACGCCGCCGCCATTCTCGGCATGGCGGTATGGACGACATAAATATTTAATTCACCTTCTTGCTTCGCGCCATCGATCAATGTCTGAAGACGGTTTGCGCCTTGCAGACCGGCGATTTCCGCGACGTTTGCGGCGGGCTTCGATTGCGCAAATACAGGTGCTGCGATACTAAAACCCAGTCCCAGAAACGATACGGCCAGAAACGATTTCACAGAATACTTTTTCATTTTTCTAAGTCCCTCAAAAGTCGACGTTGCGTTTATTTATGGTCAGTTTTTTGCAAGTTATTTTGTTCAGGCTAAATTCGGACGACCGCCTTTGGCAACAGCGGCCGCCGACGGTTGTGGTCCTGTTTTGAATTTACCATGCCGGCCCGAGGTGGTGGCCGGATTTACCCATTTAAATCAACTCATATTATTTTTTCATATGAGGATGGCGGCACGCCGGGTTCAAATTTATTTCTTCTTCGATTCCGCTTCAAATCCGAGGATCTTCATGCCAGGCGTAACGCTCTGCGAGAGAAATTGCACATTTTCCCAAGGCGCATTTCCATGATCGAGCCGCGTGTGGATATTGGCGATATTCCATTGTGCACTGCCATGCAGTTTTTCGACTTCATCCCAGGCAATCGGTACCGAGACGCCAAGACCCGGCCGCGCGCGGGCAGTCCACGCACAAGCGGTGGTCGCGCCGAATCCATTGCGCAGATAATCGATAAATATTTTCCCGACACGGTTACGCGGCCCGCTCTTGGCGCTGAAGCGCTCAGGCAGCGTGGCGGCAAGATGTTCGACAATCGTGCGCGAAAAATCCTTGATCGTGTCCCAATCGTATTGCTTGCGGATCGGGACGACGACATGCAAGCCCTTGCCGCCGCTGGTCTTGATCAAGGACTCAAGTTTCAATTCCAGCAAAAACGATCGCACCAGCAACGCAGCCTCCTGCATCGCCGGCCATTCGGATTTCTCGCCAGGGTCGAGATCGAAACTGAAGCGGTCCGGTTTGTTTATCGTCGACTTCACGCCATTCCAGGTATGGAATTCAATCACATTCATTTGCGCTGCCGACAGCAAACCGGTCGGCTCCGCGACTTCAAGATAGGGCGGATGATCCGTATCCAGCGATTTCGACAGCGCGCGGATGCCCGGCATATTCGCCCGTTCGAAGTGCTTCTGAAAAAACAGTTGCCCCTCAATGCCGTCCGGCGCGCGCACCAGCGAAACCGGCCGCGATTGCAGATGCGCCATCATCAGCGGCGCAACCAGCGCGTAGTAGCGGATCAGATCGATTTTGGTCGCGCCGGTAGAGGCGTCGATAACGCGTTCCGGATGGGTAATTTTCAATCCCGCTAATGGCGACTGCGGCTGTGCTGCAAATGCTTGCTGCAAGTTGGACGAGTCGGATGATTTGGACGATTTCCGCGATCGTGGCGACGCCGCCGATGCAGAAGAAACCGATTTGACCGCCACCGGTTTTTCCCGCGTGATTGCACGCGGCTTTTTATCGGTACGCAAGCCATGAAAAACCGAATGGCGAATACGGCCGTCCCCGGTCCATTGCGCAAACGATACTTCCGCCAGCAACACCGGCTTCACCCAGTGCGGTTTGCGATAACGTCGGGTCGGGCCCTCGAACGGCGGCGCATCCATATGCAGCGGTTCCAGTTTTTTCAGCAGCTCTGCCAAGGAGCGTTGGTCGAATCCGGTGCCGACGTTGCCGGCATAACGCAGCCGCCCGTTTTCGTCATGAATGCCGAGCAGCAGCGAGCCGATGGCGGTGCGCGAACCCTGCGGATCGGTGTAGCCGCAAATCAGGAATTCCTGCCGCTGCGAGCATTTCAGTTTGATCCAACTGGACGAGCGGCGCAGTTCATAAGTTGAATCCTGGCGTTTGCCGATCATGCCTTCCAGCCCCATTTTGCAGGCCGAGGCCATGATCTCGGATGCTTCGATGTCGAAGGTCTCGCTGAAGCGGATAGCCGCCGGCGCCTTCTCCAGCAGGGACGCCAGCATTGCACGCCTTTCGTGCAACTGAACCTTGCGCAAATCGTAGCCGCCGCAATAAGGCAGATCGAATAAATAATAGACAATGTCCTGCGTATGCGATCCATCGAAAGCCTGCTGCAATGTCTGAAAATCGGGCATGCCATTGCTGTCGAGCGCGACGATCTCGCCGTCGTACCAGCCCGGCGGCAGCTTCATCTTCGCCAGCGAAGCAGCCAGCGCCGGTAATTGCGCGGTCCAGTCGTTGCCGTTGCGCGTGAACAGCTTGATCGATTTGCCCTCGATGCGCGTCAGCAGACGATAGCCGTCGAATTTGATTTCATATTGCCAGCCTTCGGCATCGGCCGGCGGCGCATCCACCAAGGTTGCCAACTGCGGCGCCAATTTATCGGGAAGCGCGGACTTGACTGCGTCTTGAACCGGGTCGTCAGGATGTGCGCGTTTTACGGCGGCGCTTTTCGGGGTAGCGCTTTTCAAACCGGATTCTGCAGCAGATTTCGGCCGCGCCGGTTCTTTGAGGCGCGCGACGCTATCGGGCATTTCGTCGATGACGCTGAACGCATCGGCCGCACGCGCGAACGCATCCTTTTCCTTGATCAAAAGCCAGGCTTCTTGTTTTTCGCCGCGCGATTTCATGCGGACCAAAGCCCAGCGGCCGTTCAATTTATGTCCGTGCAAATCGAATTTCAAATGACCGGCCCGGTAATCCATGGCGGCATCGCCGATCGGCTCCCAATAACCTTTATCCCAGATGATGACTTTGCCGGCGCCGTATTGTTTGGGGGGAATCCGGCCCTCGAATTTATTGTATGAAATGGGATGATCTTCCACATGCACTGCCATCCGTTTGTCGTGCGGATCGAGACTGGGTCCTTTCGGCACCGCCCAGCTTTTCATCGCGCCATTCAATTCCAGCCGGAAGTCGTAATGAAGCCGCGTCGCCCAATGCTTTTGAATCACAAAAGACAAAGCGGCGGCCCCGCCCGCGCCTACCTCTGCGTCGGTCGAATCCGGTTCCGGCGTAATCGCGAAATTGCGCTTCGCCTTGTATTTTTTTAAGAGATCGTTCATTTGAATAGATCGCAGGCGGGAAGCCACGCTCTTATGGCGGGAAATTAGAGAATTAATATTCTGTAAAGCTGTCAGATATAGCGCTATAGGACATTCACGCAAGCTGTTGTAGGCGTCAGGCAGCAAAAAAATGCAGCCGCAACCATTTGTTACAACAGTTATACATTTGCTGTAGCCAAGGGAAGGGTGTGAGTGCGTTACTTACGCATAGATTATTTCTTTGTGCGGCATAAGCAATTCGATGAAATTCATAGATTCCCGCACATAGATCTGAAAATAAGAGGAAGCGAAAGGAAAGCGCCATGAAACCCATGAGACACCTATCGATAGCCATTGCGGGGGCCGTTGCAGCACTGATTGGAGGTTGCGAAAACTCGCCGCCTGCCAGCAGCATTTATGCGCCGTCATCTGCGCAATATCAGCAAGCGCCGGAATACACCCAATACAGCACGCAGGCGCCGCCACCGGACCCTTCATATGATTCCGCCGCCGATAGCGACTATCCGGACCAAGCCTACGAAAGTGTTTATATCGATCCGCCGCTGGAGCAGCCGCCGCCGGTCAGTATCGACTGGGTGCCACCGCCGATGCTTGACGAAGCGATGCCGCCGCAACCGTATCCCGATGCCATCTGGACCGGCGGTTACTGGGTCTGGCAAGACAATTGGGTGTGGGCGCGCGGGCGCTGGTCGTCGCCGCCGCAACGCGGTTACCGCTGGGTGCGTCCGTACTATGAGCATCGCGGCAATTCGGTCATCTTCATCAATGGATTCTGGTGCGCGCCGGGTGTGTCTTTCCACAGGCCGCCGCCCAATATCGTCATTCCTCGCGCCAGGGTTCGTCCCGGTGTGGCTCGCGGTCCGCGTCCGATCGGTCCCGAAGGCGCGTTCCTGCCGCCACCGCATGGCGCGCGCCGTGGTTTGATCGTGCCTGCCTCGGAGCCGCAACCGCAGGCGCCGCGTGCGCAACAAGACCGCGGACGTCAGGAAGATCAGCGCAGGGATCAAAATCGCGATCGTGGACAAGAACAAGTCCGTACGCCGCCGCCGGTTCCCGGCGCATTGCGCCCAGCTAACGAACCGAACACACCGCCGTCGATGCGTCCCAACGATGCCGATCGCGGACAGCGTAATCGTGACCGAAATCCGCAGCAGCAGTCACGTCCGTCACAACCGGCTGTAATACCGGGCGCGCCGCAAACGCAGCACAATGACAATCGGGATGCACAGCACAGGCGCAGCGAGCAAGATGCTGCCCAGCGACAACAGCAACAGCAGCAACAAGAGCGCACGCAGCAACAACGCGGGCAACAACAGCAGCAAGAGCGGGCACAGCAACAGCAACAACAACGTATGCAGCAGCAAGAGCGCACGCAGCAACAGCAACAACGTATGCAACAGCAGCAAGAGCGGGTGCAGCAACAGCAACAACGTATGCAACAACAACAACAGCAGCAGCGTGTGCAGCAGATGCAGCGCCCTCAACCGCAAATTGAACAACACGCGCCGCCGCGCGTTGCTCCGCCCCGGGAAAATCCACCGCCGGCAGCCAGACCGGCGCCTCGCCCGGCAGCGGAACCGCGTGACGAACAGCCGCGCGAGGATCGGGGCCGCGGTCGCGGGCACGATTAGCGGTCGGTTAAACGGATTTTCTTTACAGGAACAGGCGTTCGATAGACGGGGCAATGCTGTTGTAGCGAACCGGGCGCGACAAGATCCGGGCGGAAGGCGTTTCAGTAAATTGATGCGTCAGCCAGTATTGCAGCGGATTGACCGGTTCCGGCATCATGCACAACGCCATTGCGCAACATAGACATGCCAGCAGCAGCCGGATGCCGCGCCGGCTGCAGCGTATCGCACACGCAGCGCCAACCAACGCTACAAGAGGCATCATCAATACGCCGGCCAATTCCAGTATTCCTTCGATCATCATGATTGCCCCGCCATTAGTGTGGTCAGGTAACGCTAATCACATCGAAGCATCCGTACTATCGGGTTACGGCTTAAATGCAGCTAAGAAATATCCTATAAATTTGAATAAGAATAAAAACGGCTATTTATGGCATCATTTGTCCTTCGGCCACACCCTGCTGTTATCACTTTCGCCTGAACGTCACTCTACTTTCACCTTCATTCGACATCCATCATGCGTAATACCGACCTGATTCCCGTTTCACTGCTGACCGGTTTTCTCGGCAGCGGAAAAACCACGCTGCTCAATCATCTGGTGCATCAACCTGCATTGCGCGACACCCTCGTCATCATCAACGAATTCGGCGAAATCGGACTCGACCACTTGCTGGTTACGCATAGCGAAGAAAACGTCGTCGTCGAAATGAGCAGCGGCTGCCTGTGCTGCACCATCCGCGGCGATCTGCAGAAAACACTGAAAGACGCACATTGGCGATTTGCGCGCGACGCCAAACGCCAATTCAATCGCGTCATCATCGAAACCACCGGCCTGGCCGATCCTATGCCCATCCTGCATACGCTGATGGCCGATGCCGAGCTGGCCGAGCATTACCGGCTGGACGGTGTGATTACCGCGGTCGATGCTGTTAATGGCATGGGCACTTTAGATGCGCATCAGGAAGCGGTGCGCCAGGCGGCGGTCGCAGACAGGCTGCTGCTGACCAAAACGGATCTGGCCGATCCTGCGCAATTGGCGGCGCTCAAGCAGCGGCTGGCGATCATCAATCCGGGTGCTGCGCAAAGCGCGATCCTGAATGGGGAAGTCGAGGCGACGTCATTATTCGATCTGGGCCTGTTCAGAGCCGAAGGCAAATCGCTGGACGTGCAGAAATGGCTGAACGAGGAAGCCTTCAAGGACGAAGCTGACGCGCATCACGATGATCATGATCATCACCATCATGGACACAAGCACGAACACAAACATGAACATAAGCACGAACACGACGTCAACCGTCACGACGATCGCATTCGCGCGTTCTGCTTCACATTCAAGGATCCGATCGATCCGGCGATGTTTGAAGAATGGCTGACTTTACTGATGTCGCTGAAAGGCGGCGATATGCTGCGGCTCAAGGGCATCCTGAATCTGGCCGGGCGCAACGGCCCGACGGTAATCCATGGCGTACAGCATATCTTCCATCCGACAATCGAACTGCCGGAATGGCCTTCCGACGATCACAGCACGCGTATTGTTTTTATCACACGGGACATCGATAAGGATTTGATCGAACGTACTTTCGATGCCTTCATGCGCACGCAATTGCAGATCGATCAGGCCTACAGCAACGTATCTTAGCCATACTTCGCGTTTCTTGACCGACGGTATTACACCGGCGGCAGGCCGTGCTCGGCGCGCAGTTTATTCTTGGCTTCGAACAAGTCATTGCCCAATGCGTCAAGATCGATATCGGTCTTCCGCGTTTTCGGGAACATTTCTTTTTCTTCTTCTTTGACGTGATGTTCGATCTCTTCGCTCAGCACTTTTATTTTGGCGTCGAACATCGGATCTTCCGGCTTTATGGTGGCTAATTGCTTGATCAAATCCTTGGCGCCGGCATGTTCCACCACCGCCTCGTTGACCAGATCTTCCTCCCCGGTGGCCTCACGCACTCGCGGATAAAACATTTTTTCTTCGATTTCCATGTGAATCAGCAGTGCGCCGCATACTTGCTTGGCCACTGCCAGTTTCTCCTGCATCTTGCCGGCGTCTTTCAGTTCTTCATATTGCTTGAAGAAATCTTCCGCTTCCCGATGGTCGGATTTCAGTAGTTCGATAGCGTCATGGGTAATAGTGGTAGTCATGGGATCCTCATCCGGTTATTTGGAATACGAACGTGCCAATGCACGTTCTGAGGCGGATTATGGCCGCGGCAATTTACGGCCTGTATCAGACAAACGCTGTAAGCACTGTGAGAAACATCGACTAAATGCCTGAGACTACATCCCTATGCTTTCCATCGCCAGCCGGGTTTCGGTCAGCAGTTTCTTGATTTCCGGGACGCAAGATCCGCAGTTGCCGCCGGCTTTCAAACAAGCGGTGACCTGGGTCACGCTGCTGAGTTGTTGCGTGCGGATGACGTCGCAAATGGTGTTGCTGCCGACGCCGAAGCAGGAGCAGATGGTGCGGCCGGTATCGACGCCTTTTTCGACCGGCTGGCCGATCAGCAGGCCGACCCGGTCGATTTCCTCCAGTGCCGGTTTGGCGAATAAACCGGCCAGCCAATTGCGCGAAGGCAACGTGACGGATGAGGCGCTGAGAAAAACGCACATGTCGAGCTGGTCGTCGACCACGTGCACCGCGCGGTAAACGCCGGCGGACTTGTCTTCGTATTCGAGCCAGTCGGCATCCATATCGGTCACGCCCGAGATGCCGCGGGCCCAGGCGCCATGATCGGCGATGCGTTCGCGCCCCGAGAATTCATAGTGTGTAAACTGCTTGCCCTGGATGCGGGTCCAGTGCGCCAGTTGATCCTGATCGACGGTTTCACGGCTCAGGATAAAACCCTGCCATGCGGTATGGAACGGTTCGATGCGTACCGGCGTGTGCTTGAATTCCGGCTCGCCTGAAATGGGATCCACCACCGGATTGACCAGCGCGCCGACGCGTGCATCCGACGCCGTTTGGCCATTCCAGTGGATCGGCACGAACAGGCTGCCGCGGGCGATGCCGCCGCTATGCTGCACGCGCGCGACCATCGCACCCCAGCGGGTCGAGATGCGCGCCAGTTGGCCGGCCCGCACGCCATACAGCAACGCATCTTGCGGATGCAGATCGATGAACGATTCCGGTGTGTGATCGGCCAGCCGCGCCGATTTTCCGGTGCGCGTCATGGTGTGCCATTGATCGCGCATGCGGCCGGTATTCAGTGTCAGCGGATAGTCGGCGTTTACGGCGTTTTGCGGGGCGCGCGGCGCTGTCGGAATAAAGCGCGCGCGGCCGTCTGCGTGCGCGTACTGCCGATCGGTGAAAAGACGCGCCGTGCCGGCGCCGCCGCCCGCAGCCAGGCGCCTGACCGGCCATTGAACCGGTTGCAGCGCATCGAATTGGGTTCGGTCCATGCCGGTCAAGCCATCCAGATTGAAGACGCGGGGCGCGTTGTTTGCGTCGTTTTCGCCGTCATCGTTGCGGTAATTACGATAGGCGCTGAGCCGCGCATGTTCATCGAATACCTGATGCGTGCTATCGAAATCGAAACCGCTGTAACCCATGCGTTGGGCGACCTGGCAAAGGATCTGCCAGTCCGGCCTGGCTTCGCCCGGCGCCGACAGGAAGCTGCGCTGACGCGATATGCGGCGCTCGGAATTGGTTACTGACCCGTCTTTTTCGCCCCAGCCCTGCGCCGGCAGCAGGATGTGCGCCAAAGCATTGGTATCGGTTTTTTCGATGATGTCCGAACTGATGACGAGTTCGCATTTCTGCAATGCGCGTTGGACCTGGTCGGCATCCGGCATGCTGACCATCGGGTTGGTGGAAATGATCCATACCGCCTTGACGCGGCCGGCTTCGATGGCCTGGAACAGATCGACTGCTTTCAGGCCCGGCCGATCGGCGATCTGCGGCGAATCCCAGAAAGTCCGGACTGCATCGCGATGCCGCGGCTGGTCCAGTTCCATATGCGCCGCCAGCATGTTGGCCAGCCCGCCCACTTCGCGGCCGCCCATGGCGTTCGGCTGGCCGGTAATCGAAAACGGGCCCATGCCGGGCCGGCCGATGCGGCCGGTCAGCAAATGGCAATTGATAATGCTGTTGACCTTATCGGTGCCGGCCGAGGATTGGTTGACCCCCTGCGAAAAGGCGGTGATGACTTTGGCGGTAGCACCGAACTGCTGATAAAAATCGAGCAGATCGCGTTCGGAAATGCCGCAAACGGCGGCGACTGCGGCCGAATCGGCGCAATCGATTGCGGCGGCTTTCAGCGTGTCGTCGAAGCCGTTGGTGTGGTTGGCGATAAATGCCTGATATGCTCTGCCGTGACGTTGCAGATAACAAAGCAGGCCGTTGAACAGCCAGACATCGGTGCCCGATTTGACCGGCAGATGCAGATCGGCCAGCTCGCAGGTTGCGGTGCGGCGCGGATCGATCACGATCAGCTTCATGGCGGGCCGCTCGTTCTTGCTTTTGGCGATGCGCTGAAACAGGATCGGATGGCACCAGGCGGTGTTCGAGCCGACCAGCACTACCATGTCCGCCAGTTCCAGATCGTCGTAGCACACGGGCACCAGATCGGCGCCGAACGCGCGCTTGTGGCCGGCCACTGCCGAGGACATGCACAGGCGCGAATTGGTATCGATGTTGGCGCTGCCGATATAGCCTTTCATCAGCTTGTTGGCGACGTAATAATCTTCGGTCAACAACTGGCCGGAAACATACAGCGCCACCGAATCCGGTCCGTGGCGTTCGATGGTGCCGCGCAGGCCGTCGGCGACGGCATCCAGCGCCGTGTCCCAGCTCACGCGCCGCAGGCTGTCGACGTTTGCGGCGTCGTTTTTGTTGCGCATTTTCGGATACAGCAGCCGGCCTTGCAGATCGATGGTTTCACCGAGCGCGGCGCCTTTCACGCAGAGCTTTCCCCGGTTGGCGGGATGTGTTTCGTCGCCGGCGATTGCTACGTTGCCGTCGGCATCCAGCGTCGCGCGTACGCCGCAGCCGACGCCGCAATACGGGCAAGTCGTCTGCATGCCGCCGGCAGGCCGGGGATGAAGGGGAAGCGTGGACAGGTTCACAAAAATACTCCGCTCAGGCCGCTTGCGCGCACAGCGCCTGGCCGAACAGCAATTGATGGCGCAGCGCGGTGACGTCGGCGCCTTTCTGAATCAGATCGAAATAGAAGGGACCGTCTTTGACATCGCCGTATAGCACGGCGCCGACCAGTTGGCCGTCCTTGATGACCAGGCGTTTATAGACGCCGCGGCGCGGATCGCGCAAGACTAAATCCTCGCTGCCTTCGCCGCCGATGAAGTCGCCCGCCGAATACAGATCGACGCCGGTGACTTTGAGTTTGGTGGCGGTGGCTTGCTGCACGTAGCGCCGATGGCCGGCGTTGGCCAGATGCGCGCCGCAGACACGGGCCTGATCCCAGATCGGCGCGACCAGCCCGAACGTGGCTTTGCGATGCTGCACGCATTCGCCGACTGCGTAGATGCGCGGATCGTAGGTTTGCAATGTGTCGTCGACCACGATGGCGCGTTCGCAATGCAGGCCGGCCTGTTGCGCGAGCTGGATGTTGGGACGTACGCCGGCAGTCATCACCACCAGGTCGGCCGGGATCGAGCTGCCGTCCTTGAATTCCACGGCCGTCACGCGGCCGTTGCCGGTGCCATTGCCGGTGATTGCGCTGGTATCGGTTTCAAGCAGGAAACGCAGGCCTTTTGCTTCCAGTGCTTTCTTCAGCAGAACGGCGGCGGATTCATCCAGTTGCCGGTCCATCAGGCGCGCGCCGTTATGTACGACGGTGACGTCCATTCCCTGGCGCAATAAACCGTTGGCCGCTTCCAGCCCCAGCAGGCCGCCGCCAATCACCACCGCGTTGCGATGATTGCGGGCCGCCTCAAGCATGGTTTCAACATCCTGAATATCGCGGAAACCGATCACGCCGGGCATTTGATGGCCGCGCACCGGAATGATGAAGGGGGTCGAACCGGTGGCGATCAGCAGGCGGTCGTAATAGGCTTCGACGCCGCTGCGCGAGCGCACGAAACGCCGTTTTCGATCGATGTATTCGACCGGATCGCCGGCGTGCAGCATGATGCCGTTGCGGGCATACCATTCACGCGTATGCAGCATGATGTCTTCGACTGCCTTGTCGCCGGCCAGCACCGGCGATAACAGAATGCGATTGTAATTGCCGTGCGGTTCGGCGCCGAAGACAGTGATGCCGTACAGATCCGGCGCCAGCTTCAGCAACTCTTCGACGGTGCGCATGCCGGCCATGCCATTGCCGATGACGACCAGGGCAAGTTTGGCCGGCACCGGCGCCGCTGCCGTGGGCGCCGGCGTGGTAAGGGTTCTGCTCATGCGCATGCTGCGATCCAGATTTTGCCGTCTTCAACGCGGGTATCGAAAGTGCCGACCGAATGCTCGGGCGCTTCCAGGCATTCGCCGGTCTGCAGATCGAAATGCTGTTTGTAGATCGGCGACGCCACCACGATGCGCTCGCCAAGATTGCCGACCAGTCCGCGCGACAGCACGGCTGCATTGGAATTCGGATCGTAGTTTTGAATGGCGAAGTAACGATCGATGGTGTCCGCGGCCTTGACGTGAAACACGGCGATCTGCTCGCCCTCGACCAGCGCGCAGACGCCTGTATTCGGCAAAATCTCGTCGAGTTTGCAGATTGCCGTCCAGCGTTTGGCTGCTTGTCCGCTTTGCATGATGCTTCCTTTGTGTTCGCTATATTTAATTCTGGTAACTGAACTTAAGCCACGCGCACGATGGGAATCGTGACCCGTTCGCGCTCTTCCGGTGTGGCAGGGCGGATTTGGCCGCGCTCTTCCATGAAGACGACGTTGCGGTCGACTTGTTCACTGTTGACGAAATGGCGGAAGCGCTTGCGTGTTTCCGGGTCGTTGACGGCCTTCTTCCATTCGCATTCGTAGGAATCGACCACCAATTGCATGTCGGCTTCGAGTTCGGCGGCGATGCCCAGTTTGTCTTGCAGCACGACCTCCTTCAGGTAATCCAGTCCGCCTTCCAGATTGTCGCGCCAGACGCTGGTGCGTTGCAGGCGGTCGGCGGTGCGCACGTAGAACATCAGCACGCGGTCGATGGTGCGGATCAGCGTGGCGCGGTCCAGATCGGAGGCCAGCAATTCTGCATGGCGCGGCTTCATGCCGCCGTTGCCGCAGACGTAAAGATTCCAGCCTTTTTCGGTCGCGATGACGCCGATGTCCTTGCTTTGCGCTTCGGCGCATTCGCGGGTGCAGCCGGAGACGGCGAATTTTATTTTGTGCGGCGAGCGCAAGCCCTTGTAGCGATTTTCCAGATCGATCGCCAGGCCCATGCTGTCGTCCACGCCGTAGCGGCACCAGGTCGAACCGACGCAGGATTTGACCGTGCGCAGCGATTTGCCGTAAGCGTGTCCGGTTTCGAAGCCGGCTGTAATCAGTTCTTCCCAGATCAGCGGCAATTGTTCGATGCGGGCGCCGAACAGATCGATGCGCTGGCCGCCGGTGATCTTGGTGTACAAGCCGTATTTCTTGGCGATCTGGCCGACCGCGATCAGGCCGTCGGCGGTAACTTCGCCGCCCGGCATGCGCGGCACCACCGAATAGGTGCCGTCTTTTTGAATATTGCCGAGAAAATAATCGTTGGTGTCCTGCAGGCTGGCGTGCTCTTTTTTCAATACGAAATCGTTCCAGCAGGAAGCCAGGACGCTGGCCGCGAGCGGCTTGCAGATATCGCAGCCCAGGCCCTTGCCGTGCTGCGCCAGCAAGGCGTCGAAGGTTTTGATTTTGCCCACGCGCACCAGATGGTAAAGCTCTTGCCGCGAATAGGCGAAGTGTTCGCAGACATGATTGTTGACCGCCATGCCTTGCTTCTTCATTTCGGACTTCATGATTTGCGTCACCAGCGAAACGCAGCCGCCGCAGGAAGTCCCGGCAGCGGTACAGCTTTTGACGGCGCCGATCGAGGTGGCGCCATCGCGCACGGCAACGCAGATCGCGCCTTTGGAAACGTCGTTGCAAGAACAGATTTGCGCGGCATCCGGCAGCATGTCGACGCCCAGCCCGGGTTTGGCATTGCCGTCGGCTTGCGGCAGGATCAGGAACTCGGGCGACTCGGGCAGTTCGATCCGGTTCAGCATCATTTGCAACAGCGTGCCGTATTCGCTGGCATCGCCGACCATCACGCCGCCGAGCAGATATTTGCCGCAATCGGAGACCACGATTTTCTTGTAGATCTGTTTGCGTTCATCGGTGAAATGATACGAACGGCTGCCTTCAGCACTGCCGTGCGGATCGCCGATGCTGGCGACATCCACGCCCATCAGCTTGAGCTTGGTGCTCATGTCGGCGCCTTTGAATTCGCCGCTTTCGCCGGCCAGGTGGCGGGCCGCGATGCGCGCCATTTCATAGCCGGGCGCGACCAGGCCGAAGATTTGGCCGCCCCACAGCGCGCATTCGCCGATGGCGTAGATGTCCGGGTCCGAAGTGAGGCAGCTATTGTCGATCGCGATGCCGCCGCGCGGGCCGATTTCCAGCGAACTGGCGCGCGCCAGTTCGTCGCGCGGGCGGATGCCGGCGGAGAACACGATCATGTCGGCTTCGAGATGCGTGCCGTCGGAAAAATTCATCCGGTGCGTGGCGTTTTCGCCGTCGACGATTGCCAGCGTGTTCTTTTGGGTGTGGGTCGTCACGCCCAGGTTTTCGATTTTCCTGCGCAGGATGCGGCCGCCGCCTTCATCGACCTGCACCGCCATCAGACGCGGCGAGAATTCGACCACATGCGTTTCCAGTTGCATGTCGCGCAATGCCTTGGCGCATTCCAGGCCGAGCAGGCCGCCGCCGACCACCACGCCGGTTTTGGCGCGCGTGCCGCATTCGAGCATCGCTTCCAGATCTTCGATGGTGCGATAAACGAAGCAATCCTTGCGATCGTTGCCGGGCAGTTGCGGCAGGAAGGGATACGAGCCGGTCGCCATGATCAGTTTGTCGTAGGACAGAATTTCACCGCTGTTCACGGTCACGGTTTTGGCGACGCGATCGATGCCGGCGGCTCTGGCATTGAGTTTCAACAGGACGTTGTTGCGCTCAAAGAAACCGGCCGGCACCAGTGACAGATCGTCGGCTGTTTTGCCGGCGAAGAACTCCGATAGATGAACGCGGTCGTAAGCTGGACGCGGCTCTTCGCACAATACGGTGACTTCGAGATTCGGCACGCCGCTGTCTGCCAGGCTTTCCAGGAATTTGTGGCCGACCATGCCGTGGCCGATGACGATGATTTTCATGATGCTTCGCTCCCGTGGCAGAAATGCTGCTGTTTTTGCAGTCGCAAAAACAAAAAGGCGCCCGCTCATCATGGTTAAATAACCTCGCTGAGCGGACGCCGTTGTCCTTGCAGATCCATCTTTGGATCTGCGAAAAATTTGTTGAATCGTCATTGATCCTGAATCGATATAAGCAAACTCCGTGCCACTTGATGCGGCGCAATGGCTGCTCATAGGAGCGTGAGGGGAACTGGCGGTGATTGCGAGGAGATGATGCGAACCGAGGTGAACGGATATGTGCGCCTTTATGGAACGTTCCGCCGCACGCTTGCCAGAAAATGGTGCACTGCGGGGAATGCCGGGTGCAGTAAAATCCATTTCGAGAAGACAACCGGGCTGCTCCCGGTCCAACATTAGCGAGATCAAAAAAAATGACACCCTCTGCGCCAGCCTCTCAATCGAAATTCGGTACGGTCCTGCGTGTGACCAGCGGCAATTTCATGGAAATGTTCGACTTTTTCCTGTTCGGTTTTTACGCCACTTATATTTCCAAGACCTTTTTCCCGAGCGATAACGAGTTTGCGTCGCTGATGGCAACCTTCATGACTTTCGGCGCCGGGTTCCTGATGCGTCCGCTGGGCGCTATCTTTCTGGGCGCCTATGTCGATCGCGTCGGACGGCGCCGGGGTTTGATCGTGACCTTGATGCTGATGGCGCTGGGCACCATGCTGATCGCCTTTGTGCCTGGCTTTGCGACGATCGGCTATGCAGCGCCGTTCCTGGTGCTGATGGGCCGGCTGTTGCAAGGCTTTTCGGCCGGCGTGGAGTTGGGCGGCGTATCGGTTTATCTGTCTGAAATGGCGACGCCGGGCCATAAAGGTTTCTATGTCAGCTGGCAGTCGGCCAGCCAGCAGGTCGCGATTATCGTTGCAGCAGCGCTCGGTTATGCCATCAACACCACTTTGACGCCGGCTGAAGTCGGTAGCTGGGGCTGGCGCATCCCGTTCTTCGTCGGCTGCATGATCGTGCCGGTGATTTACATGATCCGGCGTTCGCTGCAGGAAACCGAAGAATTCCTGGCGCGCGCGCATCGGCCCGATGTGCGTGAAATCTTCCGCTCGATGCTGGAAAACTGGGGGCTGGTGATCGCCGGCATGATGCTGGTGGCGATGACCACGGTGTCGTTTTACCTGATTACGGTATATACCCCGACTTTCGGCAAGAACGTGCTCAAGTTGAGCACCACCGATAGCCTGCTGGTAACGTTTTGCGTCGGCTTGTCCAATTTCATCTGGCTGCCGATCATGGGCGCGTTGTCGGATCGCATCGGCCGCCGTCCGCTGCTGCTGTTCTTCACCGTATTGACGATCCTGACCTCCTATCCGGCGCTGACCTGGCTGGTGAACGATCCGGGTTTCGGCAAAATGCTGACCGTTGAGTTATGGCTGTCGTTTTTGTACGCCAGTTATAACGGCGCGATGGTGGTCGCGCTGACCGAAGTGATGCCGGTCTCTGTGCGCACGGCGGGGTTTTCGCTGGCCTACAGTTTGGCCGCGGCGATTTTCGGCGGTTTCACGCCGGCCATTGCGACCGGGCTGATCCACTTGACCGGCGATAAGGCGGCGCCGGGTTTCTGGATGACCTTTGCGGCGGTATGCGGCCTGATTGCAACATTGGTGCTGTATCGCAAGGGTACTGTGACGGTAATGGCAGGCGCGAGTGCCTGACGCCGCCGGAAGCGTAAACGGCTAATGCTATTTCAATGCCATTTTGGCGGCCCGTTCGGGCCGCCTTATAATCTCTTTTAAATTAAGGCTTGCACAAAGCACTGTTTTTTTATACAGTGCTGTTTGTTGACGAAATTCATCTCGGCGCGGTGCGCTTCTAATGCTGATGCCGATGCCGTATTCTTCAATACCTTCGATACCCCTTTGCTGAAAGTATATTTATGAACGATAAGAAACCTGTCGATGCGTCGGAAAAGAGCAAGGCGCTGGCCGCCGCTTTAGCGCAAATCGAGAAGCAGTTCGGCAAAGGCTCCGTGATGCGCATGGAAGACGGCCTCGTGGTCGAAGAAATCGCTGTGGTGTCGACCGGATCGCTCGGTCTGGATATCGCCCTGGGCGTCGGTGGCCTGCCACGCGGTCGCGTGATTGAAATCTACGGTCCGGAGTCGTCGGGTAAAACCACGCTGACCTTGCAGGCCATTGCCGAAATGCAGAAGCTCGGCGGCACCTGCGCCTTTATCGATGCCGAGCATGCGCTTGACGTCGGTTACGCGCAAAAGCTGGGCGTCAATCTGTCCGAACTCCTGATTTCGCAACCGGATACCGGCGAACAGGCGCTTGAAATCACCGATGCGCTGGTGCGCTCCGGCGGTGTCGATCTGATCGTCATCGACTCCGTGGCTGCATTGACGCCACGGGCCGAAATCGAAGGCGACATGGGCGATTCGCTGCCAGGCCTGCAAGCGCGCCTGATGTCGCAAGCCTTGCGTAAATTGACCGGCAGCATCAATCGCACCAATACGATGGTGATCTTCATTAACCAGATCCGTATGAAAATCGGCGTGATGTTCGGCAGCCCTGAAACTACCACCGGCGGTAATGCCCTGAAATTCTACGCATCGGTCCGGCTGGATATTCGCCGCACCGGTTCGATCAAGGCCGGCGACGAAGTCATCGGCAGCGAAACCAAGGTGAAGGTCGTCAAGAATAAAGTGGCTCCCCCATTCAAGGAGGCGCGTTTCGATATTCTGTACGGAGAAGGCACTTCACGCGAAGGCGAAATTATCGATCTGGGCTCGGACGCCAAGATCATCGAGAAGTCCGGCGCCTGGTACAGCTATAACGGCGAACGCATCGGCCAAGGCAAGGACAACGCCCGCAACTTCCTGAAAGAACGTCCGGAGCTGTCACGCGAAATCGAAAACAAGGTGCGCGCTGCACTTGGCGTACCGGAGCTGGGCTTGCTGAAGCCAGCCGACAAACCGGCCAAGGCGGCCAAAGCTGCCAAGGCCGGTAAAGCGGCCGAAGTGTCGGGCATCGATGTGATCGATTCATCTTCGGATACTGCCGAATCGGACGCTTAAGTTCACTAAGTACGTTTAAGCAAAGTTTCATCCCCATGGCCCGCGTTTTGGATTGATATGGCAAGACCTCCTATCAGTCTGAAAGCGCGGGCTTTGCGTTATTTGTCGATGCGCGAACATAGCCGCCTCGAA